>CAZEFP010000235.1:0-5723 GCA_964511565.1 uncultured Planctomycetaceae bacterium | reverse complement strand
CTGCGCGAGGGCGGCGCCCATCTCGATCGGGATCAGCTCGTCGTCCGGTGAGTGAGCGATGGCGAGAGGGACGCGAACCTCGTCCATCTTGGCCAGGTTGTCGTACTCGATGCCCGGGAACCAGCGGAGCGGGATCCACGGGTAGAGGAGCTCCGCCATGTCCGGAATGGAGGTGAAGGTGCTCTCCAGGAAGAGGCCGGCCACGGGCTGGCGGAGGGCGAGCTCGAGCGCGACGGCGCCCCCGAGGGAGCGGCCGTATGCGATCACCCGCTGTGGTTCGAACCCTGCCTCCGACGTGACCCAACCGTACGCGGCCTCGGCGTCGAGGTAGGTGCCGGCCTCGTCGGGGGAGCCGGTGCTCGCGCCGTAGCCCCGGTAGTCGTAGAGCAGGACGGAGAATCCCATGGCGACGAGGACCCTCGCCGCCCTCGCCCGGCCCTCGATGTTGCCGGCGTTCCCGTGGCTGAAGATGACCGCCCCGAGAGGCTCCGGTGCCGGGAGGAACCAGGCCCCGAGGGTCTCCCCGTCGCTGGTCGCGAGCGACACGGTGCGGCAGGGATACCCGAGGTCCTCGGGCTGCCTCGACGGCGGTGGCCCGGGGAAGTAGACGAGCCGCGGCTGAAGGGCGAGCACCGCCACGAGGCCGACGAGGTAGGCGGCGGCTAGCGCGCCGATGATTCGCAGGAGCCGAGGCCGCACGGGATCAGCGCGGTTCCCGGCGCCCGAGGTTGTAGCCGAGGCCCCTGAGCTTGCGCTCGAGCTCCTCGGAGAGCGGCGCCGTGTTGGCGGGGCGGCGGAGCCTCGAGAACTCGGCCGTCACCTGCTCGACCTCCTCCGGGGCGGCGGCCTGGGATGGAGTCGAGGGGTCGAAGGCGCGATGGGACGCGGTGCGATCCGCGCCTTCCACTCGCGCGCGAAGGGTGACGACGTCCCCTGCCACCATGCCCTGCTGCTCATCGGGGATGAGGTACTCACCGCCCTCGATCCAGCCTCCGTTGCCCAGGTGGAGCAGGGAAGGCTCGCCCTGGCGAAGGCCCCGCTCCTCGCCGTCGGTGAGGTTCGCCGCCGCGAGCCCCTCGGGCCTCGCGATCCCGGCGAGGCCGAGCAGGGTGGGACCCAGGAGGCGGTTCTCGACCCGCTCGGCGACGCGCGCCCTCCTCGCGATCCCAGGACCCACGAGGATCAAGGGGACGTGCACGCTCTCCGGGTAGAGCTGTCCGCCGTGCCCCATGAGCCCGTGCTCGAGGAACTCCTCCCCGTGGTCCGAGGTCACCGCGAGGAGCGTACGATCCAGCGGACCCCGGCTTCGGAGGGTCTGGAGGAGGTCCTCGATCGCGAGGTCGGCGTCGCGCACCTCCGCGGCATAGCAGCGTCGCCGCCAGTCCACGAAGTCGTCGATGGCCGCCTGGTCGTAGGGCGCCCCCTTAATCATCAGGTTGTACGCGCGGGTCACGGCGCCGAGCTCCGCGTCCGAGGGAGGCGCCGGGAGGTCCAGGGCCGCCGCGGATCCCGCCGAGGGCTTGTAGGGCGAGTGCGGCTCGACCAGGTGGACGTAGAGGAAGAAGGGCTCCCCCGGCTCGCGCTCGGCGAGCCAGGCGGCGGCGCGTTCCAGGGGGATCGCCGCGCCATCCCAGCTGTCGTCCGTCCCCTCCCAGACGTCGAAGCCGCGGCTGAAGCCCAGCTCGGCGTCCATGATCGGGTTGGCGACGAAGGCCGCGGTCGCCCAGCCCGCCGACTGGAAGGCGGTGGCGACGCTGGGGACGTCGGGGGAGATCGACGAGCCGTCCTTCCCGATGAGCCCATGCTCGGGGGGGAGCTGGCCCGTGAGCAACGACGCCGTGGAGGGCCAGGTCCACGAGGAGGTCGCGAGGCAGCGCTCGAAGAGGGTGCCCTCCCTGGCGAGGGCGTCCATGGTGGGGGTCACCGCTCCCGCCGCGCCGTAGGCGCCGACGGCGTCCGCGCGGAGGGTGTCCACGACCACGAGGACCACGGCGTCCACGGGGGGTGGAGGCGGAGCGGTGGGCTGGCAGCCGCAGAGGATCGCCGGGGCGAGGGCCAGCACGGAGGGAAGCCACGCGGGGGCGAGCCGCGAACGGCGGAGGCGGGCGTGACCTGCTGGGTGGATGCGAATGGACGGCATGGCTGGCGGTCCCCGGCGAGGGGGACACGCGGCGCCCATCCTACTTGGGGACCCCCGTGATCCAGCCCATGACCGCCGCCAACCGCGTGGACGCCCTCTTGCCCTTGGGCCGCGGGGTGCGGCTTGAACGGGGCGGGCGGCCGGCGAAGAATGCGTGGGCAGATGCCCACGACACTCAACAAGACCATCGCGTGGGCCGGGGCGCTGGTACTGCTCGTTCTCCACCTCGACTTCTGGCGCGACCGGGGGACGGCGCTGCTCATGGGCTGGATGCCCCAGGAGCTCGCCTGGCGCATGGGGTGGATGCTGCTCTCGACCCTCTACCTGATGTGGTTCTGCCGCGCCGTCTGGGTGGAGGAGGACTGACCCGTGGACCCCCTCACCTCGTTCTTCATCGCCCTCGTCGCCTACGTGGCCCTCGTGCTGGGCGTGGGGGTCCTGGCGACGCGCCGCGCGGGCTCGTCCTCGGAGGAGTACTTCCTCGCCGGCCGGGGCCTCGGGACGCTGGTCCTCTTCATGGCGCTCTTCGGCACGAACTGCACGGCCTTCGTGCTCGTGGGGATCCCTGGCCAGTCCTATCACGACGGGCTGGGGGTCTTCAGCATCAACGCGCCCATCATCGCCCTCGGCATCCCGCTGACCTTCTGGGCCATCGGGGCCCCCGCGCGCCGGCTCGCCCGCGAACTCGGGGCCATGACGCCCGCGGAGCTCTACTCGCGCCGCTTCGGATCGCGCGCGGTGGGGATGGTCATGTTCGCGTTCTTCACCGTGTACACCCTGCCGTACATGGTCACGGCCATCCGCGGCGCTGCGGTCACGCTGACCGTGGTGACCGAGGGACAGATCCCCGAGTGGATCGGCGGAGCCGCGGTGCTCGTGGTCGCCCTGGTCTACACGTCGCTCGGAGGCATGCGGGCCACCGCCTGGACCAACGTCGTCCAGGGGGCGATCTTCCTGGGCTTCATGATCGCCGCTTTCTTCGTCTTCGCCAATGGGGTCGGCGGTGGGGAGGGTGTCGGCGGCGCCATGCGCGCGGTGCGCGACCACGACCCCGACCTCCTGGGCGTCAAGAACACGGGCCTCTACGCCCCGGCGGCGTGGACCTCGTGGAGCCTCGCGATCTCGCTCACCGTGGTCGCCTTCCCGCACATGCTCGTGCGGCTCATGGCGGCCGACTCCGACCGGACCCTCAAGAACATCTGCCGGCTGTATCCCGTGGCGCTGATCGCCCTGTGGGCGCCGGCCGTGATGGTCGGGGTCTTCGGCGCGGTCGCCTTCCCAGGGCTCGAGGGCAAGGAGTCGGACCGCATCTTCTCGATGATGGTCACCGAGTACCTGCCGCCCGCGCTCTCGGCGCTCGGGTTCCTCGCCGTGCTGGCGGCGGTCATGTCCACCCTGGACGCCCAGATCCTCACCCTGGGGTCGATGCTCTCGAGGGACATCCTGCGCCCCTCCGAGGATCCCAAGGGGGACGTACGCCGCGGACGGGCCTTCGGCGTGGTCATCGCCGTGGCGGTGTTCGTGCTCTGGCGGGTGGGGGGGCAGTCGATCTTCTCCCTCGCCTCCGTGTCCTTCTCAGGCTACGTCACCCTGACCCCGGCGCTGTTCCTCGGCCTCCGCTGGCGGCGCTTCAATACGGCGGGAGCGCTGACCTCGATCCTCGGCGCGAACGCGGTCTACTTCCTCGCCTTGGAGGCCGCAGGCGGGCTTGGTGGCGCCATGTCCCCCGCCTGGTTCGGCTACCTTCCGGTGATGTGGGGCTTCCTGGCGGGCTGCGCAGGCGCCGTCCTGGGGACGTACCTCGGCGGTCGGCGCGACGCCGGGGTCATGCCCGCCGCCGGGACCTGATCAACGGTCGAGCGCTGGCCTTCGGTAGCGCGCGACGAAGCGCCGGAGGGGCGGGGTCTCGTCGTCGAAGTAGTCCTCGAAGGAGCGCTCGACGAGGCCGTGCTCGGTGAGGTCCGCGAACTCGGAGCGGAGCAGCGGCCAGGGGAGCTCGCCCGGGTCGTCCTCCTCATCGCGGCCGCGGGCGATGATCCAGAGCTCTCCTCCAGGGGCGACCAGGGCGGCGAGCGGCGCGAGCGCCGCCGCGCGGCGGGCGGGGTGCAGGACCTGGAGGGTGTAGATCTCGACCACGAGCTGGAAGCTCGACGCGCGCCGGATGCCGGGGGCGAAGAGGTCCCCGGCGAACCACTGGACCGGCGCGTCCGGGAACCTCTGGGCCGCCTGCGCGACGGCGCTGGGCGCGATGTCGAAGGCCGTGACCTGCGCGCCCTGGCGCGCCAGCCACGCGGCGTCGTCGCCGTAGCCGGCGCCGGACACCAGCACCCTGGGTTGCGGGGGGAGGTCCTCGGCCCAGGTCGCCCAGCGCGCCGTGAGGTTGGGGTTGGGGACGCGGTCGCCCCAGAACACCAGCTCGGGCCGCTCGGCCGCCTCGCGGTAGAGGTCCTCGCACCACCGGTCGGGGCTCCCGTCACCGGCGGCCTTCACGCGCAGAGCCCGGGCCCGGGACCGCGGGTCAGGGCGTCCCGCGGGCTGGGGCGCTGGATCATCAGTGGGAGACGGTTGGGGCACGGGAGGGGGCGGGATCGGGCGTCCAGACTACAGGTCTGCACCCCGAAGCGTGCGCGAGGTCCCTGGGCGCCTGGGCGGGCCTCGCGCCGGTCGTGGTCGCGTTCCTCGAGAGGCTGAAATACGATCCTCTCCATGCCGCTCTCGTCCCCTGCTCTGATCGCCCTGGCGTGGACGCTCTCGCCCACGGGCCTCACGGGAGCTGCGGGCAGCGCCCAGGACGGTCCGGACTACGCGGCGGAGATCGCGACGATCTTCGAGCAGCGGTGCGTCGAGTGCCACGGGCCCGACCGTGAGGAGAGCGGGCTCAGGCTGGACCTGTTCCCCCGCGTGCTCCGTGGGGGAGACTCCGGTGAGCCTGGGGTCGTGGCCGGGGCCGCCGCCCGCAGCGAGGTCCTGCGGCGGGTCACCACCGAGGACGAGTTCGAGGTGATGCCGCCCGCCGGCGAGCGCCTGAGCGACGCGGACGCGGCGCTCCTCCGGCGGTGGATCGACGCCGGCGCGCACGGACCGGAGGGCGAGCAGGCCACCGGTGATCCCACGTGGACGGGGGCAGGTGACCGCCGCGCGCACTGGGCGTTCCAGCCGCTGGCGGGTGGTGGCGGCGTCGAGGGGGGTGGTCCGTCGACGCTGGATGAGTTCATTCGAGCCGGGCTGGAGGAGGCTGGGCTGGCGCCCTCACCTGCGGCCGAGCGGGAGGTCCTGATTCGCCGGCTCTACCTCGACGTGCACGGCCTGCTGCCCGCGCCCCAGGATGTTGCCGCCTTCGTTGGGGACTCCCGCCCTGACGCCTGGCCGCGGCTCGTCGACGAGGTCCTCGCCAGCCCGCGCTATGGAGAACGCTGGGCCCAGCACTGGCTCGACGTCGTCCAGTACGCCGAGACGAACGGCTTCGAGATGAACACCCCTCGTCCGACCGCGTACCACTACCGGGACTGGGTGATTCGCGCGCTCAACGAGGACCTGCCCTACGACCGCTTCGTCTTCCAGCAGCTGGCGGGGGACACGGTGG
>CAZEFP010000234.1:0-5731 GCA_964511565.1 uncultured Planctomycetaceae bacterium | reverse complement strand
CCTCTACCACCGGCGCTCGTCCGAGGGGGTGAGCCTGCTCGAGCTCGGGAGGGGGCTCCTCTGGCTCCTCGGGCTCTTCTGGCTCGGGCTCCGGCTCATCCAGTACGTCCTGGGGAGGCTTCTCGGCCAGCGTATTGGCCGACCGGATGTCAGTGTCCGGGCGCTCGCCGCCCGCGATCTCGTTGATGACCGAAAGGGCGAAGAACAGCAGCACCGTCGACGCCAGGGCGCAGATCGCCACGAGCGTGCGCTGGAGGGCGGCCTTCGCCGCCGCAAGTGCCTTGCGCTTCCCCATGGGATGGTTCAGGCGCCCCCTTTGGCCGTCGCGATGTTGACCGTGACGTTGTCGCCCGCCCGCTCGGCCTCGTCGATGACCCTGACCATCAGCCCCGCGCTCGCCTTGCGATCCGCCTGGATGATGACGGGCATGGTGCTGTCCTCCTTGAGCTTGCGCTTGACCGTGGCCTGGACGCGGTTGACCCCGATGTTCTCCTTGTCGAAGACCACCTCACCGCTCTCGGTCACGGCGATCAGGATGCTGTTGCTCGGCAGGTCCTTGGACGAGGCCGCCTGCGGCTTGTCCACCTCGACGCCGGTCTCCTCCACGAAGACGGTCGTGACGATGAAGAAGATGAGGAGAATGAAGACACAGTCGATCAGCGGCGACATGTCGATCGTCGTCTCCGCCTCGTCGTCGCTTCCGGCGTCCTTGAATCGTCCCATGGTGATGTTGGTGGTGGCTCGGCGGGGTGCTCGTTGCAGCCCGCTGATGGTTCAGGGAGTGGTCGATGCGGCCGCGGCGGCCAGGCGCTCGCGGAGCCGCCCGGCGACCTCGCCGCGGGCAGACGCGCGAACGAGCTCGCGGACCACGCGCTCGTGGTCCTCGAGCGACTTCTGGTGCCAGACCGTCTCGGCGTGGGTGAGGAAGTCCTTGTAGCGGCCGAACTTCCTGGAGAGGTAGTAGTGGAAGAAGAGGCCAGGCAAGGCGACCACGAGCCCCGTCTCCGTCGTGTAGAGCGCCTCGGAGATCCCCTCGGCGATCATGGCCATCGTCTTGTCCCCGCCGCTCCCCGCCGCCAGGGCCTTGAAGGTGGAGAGCATGCCGGTGACGGTCCCGAGCAGGCCCACCAGGGGCGCCGCCCCCACGGCGATGTTCATGAGCCGGAGGTCGCGGATGAAGGGCTCGACCTCATGGGTCCGAAGCTCGTCGAAGGCCGCGCTGGCGTCGACCTTGTCGGCCCTGGTCAGGCGCTCGACCTCGTCGAAGACCTCTCCGACCGCCCCCCGGCGACCCTCCGGCTCGTGGATCCAGCGCCGCCAGGTCGCCTCGCTGATCCCGCGGAAGCCCTTGGAGCGGAGTCGGATCAGGACGCCGAAGCCCAGGGCGAAGATGAACAGGGCGATCGCGGCGAGGACGATCATGGCCCAGCCGCCCGAGAGCCAGATGTACAGGCTCGACTCCAGGGTCGACTCGGAGTCGATCCTGGCGGCGCGGGCAGCCTCCTGCAGCCGCAGGAGGAGGTTCTGGATGTGCTGGACCACCTCGGTTGTGCTCCTCAGGAGGCGAGCTCGGGCGCGGCGGGGTCGGTCGAGGGGGCCGCGTCCTCCTCGGACTCGGCGGCCGCGCTGGCCACGGGCTCCTGTACGGGGCCGAGCATGTCGCTAAGGACACGGGTCACCTCACCGCGGATCGCGTCCGGCGTCGCCGGACCGCCGCGGTCACCCGTGGCGGCCGCGGCCGGCCCGAACTCATCGGACATGGCGACCTCGTTGGCGAAGCGAACCGCCGCCGACTCCATCTTCGTGGTGATCGAGCGAGCCTTGCGGGAGAGGTAGGCGTGCAGCAGCAGCGAGGGGATCGCGACGACCAGGCCGAACTTCGTCGTGATCAGCGCCTCGGAGATGCCCCCCGAGAGCTGCTTCACGTCGCCGGACCCGAAGAGCGTGATCTGCTTGAAGGTGTTGATGATGCCCGTGACCGTGCCGAGGAGGCCGAGCAGGGGGGCCGACGCCGCGCAGATCGCGATGAAGGGCAGCGCGGCCTGCAGCTTGGTCTTGGTGATCAGGAGCCGCTCGTACATCACCTCCTCGATCAGGTCCCGGGACCGACCGAGGCTCGCGACACCCGCCGAGAGCATCTTGCCAGCGGGCCCGCGGAGCTCCTTCACCCGGCGCTGGGCGCTCTCCGCGTCGCCGTCCGCCACGGCGGACATGAGCGCGTTCATGGCCTTGCGACTTGGCGTCCGCACGAAGAGCAGCGTCAGCCACTTGATCACCGCGACGAGCGCCGCGAGGGCCGCCATGCCGAGGATCGGATAGATGATGACGCCGCCCTTCTGGACGTGCTCGAGCAACGTCTCGCGGGTGGCCTCCATCTTGTACGCGTTCCCGAGCGTCGCGTCGAAGGGCGCCATCCCGGCGCCCTTGGCCACCAGCTCCGCTGCGGCCTCGAGGTCCCCAGGCTCTGCGAACCCGCGGACCGTCGGTTCCAGGGAGCTGGCCGGCGCGCTCACCGTGCCGACGGAGAGGCCGTCCTCGGAGGCGAAGTAGGCCGTCGGCCCAAGGAGGACGAAGGTGCCGTCCTTGACGAACCCGGCGCCGTCGAGGGCCTGCCCCTGCATCCGGAGGCCGCCAGCCATGTCGGTGAGGCGCTTGAAGGAGGCGTCGATCACCCGCAGCTGCTCCGCGAAGACCTCGGCACCGCTGAGGTCCGAGGACTCCTCGGCGGCCGTGATCTCGCGCAGGAGATCCTCGTACGCCGCGAGCTCGGAGATGTGCAGCCGCGACTCGAAGTTGCGGCGGTACTCGGCGAACTGGGCGCCCAGGAAGGCGACCGCCTGCTTGCGCGCCGCGATCGAGTTACCGAGCCGGGCGAGGGCCTTGGCGCCCGCGTTCTTGTCGTTCCGCAGGGCCTGCCGCTCGGCCTCCGCGTCCAGGAGCTGGCGCTGGAGCTCGGAGACCTGCCGGCTGAGGGGGAGCTTCTCCTCGAGCGCGCGCTTGCGCAGGGCCTCGAGCTCTGCTTGCGCTGCGTCCAGGTCCTTGAGCACCCCGGCCGCGACCTCGTCGAACCGGACGTCTCGGTCCAGAGCCTCCTGGGCCTGGGCGGGCGATGAGGGCAGGGTGACCGCGACGAGGGCGCCGACGGCGACCCACTTGTTGATGTGGTTGAGCATGGCTGGGTCTCGCCTCAGTCGACCTTCACAGGGAGCTGGACGAAGGCGGCGGCGGTGTCGCCCTCCTTCATGGCAATGGCCGCCTGAATGGCCGGCGCCGCGGCGTCGTCCTGGCGCCAGACGTACCCCTCGGGGCCCGGACGCCCGGTGCCCCCGATGGTCCCGTCCTGATTCACGTAGAAGGCGGCTGAGACGCCGAGGTAGAGGACGTCGACGTTGACCGATTCGCCGTTCCCGAGCTCGCGGTTCTCGTTGGCCACGTGCACGTCCGCGTTGAACTTGTCCGCGGCGTCGAGGATCCCGGTCACGTTGACGAAGCGGCTGGAGAGGCTGAGCTTGGTCTCCGCAGGGTCCTTCGGGAGGCCCGAGACGAGGGCCGAGAAGACCTCATTCTCACGGAGCGGCGCCGGCATCAGCGTCACCAGCCCCGCCGCGCGCTCCTCGAGGTCCCCGATCACCGCCTCGAGGGAAGCGGTCGCTGCCTTGAGCTCTCGCTCCTCGGCCTCGAGCTCAGCGGTACGCGCCGACGTGTCGTCGATCTCACCCTTCAGGGCGTCGACGGCCGCGCGCTCCATCGCCACCTGCTCGGTGAGGATCGCGATCTGGTCGGCGAGGAACTCCTTGTCCTCCGCGAGGCGCGCCTTCTCCTTGCCGATCGCTCCCCGGAGGGTGACGTACTTCTCCATGGCCGCCCGAGTGAGCTCGACCTTCGAGTCCTGGGGCTCCTGCCCCTGGGGATAGGCCACGAGGGAGCTCGCGAGGAGCCCCGTCGCGCCAGCGAGGGCCAGGGCGCCGAGGGCCCGCGGGGTGTGGTTCTGTCTGATTCGTTTCATCGCACATGTCCGCCGTCCAGGCGGTTCGACTGCATTCAGAAGCTGAAGTCCGCGCTGAGGCTCAGGGCGTACTCGATCCCGCGCGTGTAGGAGGTGTTGGTCACGTCGGGCCCGGTGAAGTCAGATCGATAGACCTCTTCGATCGTCGGGTTGGTCAGGTTCTTCGCCTGGAGCTTCAGCGACAGGTGCTGAGAGAGCCGCTGCGTGAGGCTGAAGTTGAGGGTCCCGAACGCCTTCTGGTAGATGGCCGGGATGTAGTTGCTGATCTGGCCGACGCTGTCCCCCGTGACGAGCGTGTCTCCTCGCACCGTGTAGAACAGGCCCATCTGGGTCCCCGTGTCCGGCACCTGATAGGTGAAGTACAGGTTGTAGAGGTACTCCGGCGCGTTGGTCGCGTCGCGGGAGGTCAGGTTGACCCCGAGGCCGCTGAACACGTCCACCTGGTCCTGCGGGAGCCGCACCGACGAGTCGATCAGCGTCGCGTTGGCTCCGATAGAGAGGCCCTCGAGGCGCTCCCACAGGGGTTCGAGCCGCTGCCGGACCTCAAACTCGACCCCGCTCAGGCGGCCCTTGGGGTAGTTGACCGGCGTGGTGAAGCCGAAGTCGAAGACGCGCTGGATGTACTCGATGGGCCGGTCGATGTCCTTGTGGAAATAGGACAGTGAGACCAGCGACTCCGCCGTCGGGCGGTAGTCCACCCGCAGGTCGTAGTTCGCGAGCCCCACCAGCTCGAGGTTGGGGTTGCCGATGAAGACCGGCCCCCCGAGGAACTCCTGCTGGAGGATCGGGACGAGCTCCTTGAACGTCGGGCGCGCCACGGTCTGGCTGTAGGCCGCGCGAACGGACCAGTTCTCGTCCACGTCATACACCGCAGCGATGGACGGCAGGACGTCGTCCTCGGTGTAGGGCTCCGCG
Source organism: uncultured Planctomycetaceae bacterium (assembly GCA_964511565.1). Classification (GTDB taxonomy): domain Bacteria; phylum Planctomycetota; class UBA1135; order UBA1135; genus Saltatorellus. The sequence continues at coordinate 810 of CAZEFP010000234.1, read as the reverse complement.
ATCTCGGCCAGGATCTCCGGCGTGAACTCCGAGACCGCGGTCCCGTCCGGATCGAAGTACTGGGCGTCCGCTCCTGGGTCGAGGCGCGTCACGATCTCGGTCCCCTCGAGCCGGACGCCACCGATCAGCGAGAGGGAGGCGTTGATGGGCACGTCGAGCATCCCGTACCAGGCGTCGATGTCGAACTGGCCCTCGTAGTCGACGTCCAGGTCGAACTCCTGGCTGATGGGGTGGTTCTCGTTCCCCCAGTTGGAGCTCCAGAACTCGTTGAAGCCGCCGGAGTAGGTGATGAAGGGCTCACCGAAGTTACTGAAGCTCTCCTGGTCAAAGGTCCGGTCGACCTGGTCGTCGAAGTAGCCGACCTTCAGGTAGCCCCTGTCGTCCGACCACTGCTCGAAGGGGAGCTCCGCGTTGAGCTGAATCTGGCTGCTGTCTTCCTCGATGGTCTTGAAGATCCGCTGGAGGTTCCCGAGCGTGAAGTTGGCCGCCGGCTTGAAGGCCTCGAAGAAAGGGTCGTTGATGCCCGGCGGGATCCCGAAGGTCGGGTTGCCGGGGTCGTAGCTGGGCGGCCTCCAGAGGGACCCGAACAGCCGCTTATCGGGCTGGTCGAGGTCCGCGAAGCTCGAGGCGAGCTTCCAGTCGAGGATGGGCGGCAGGAGCTTGATGGAGTCACCGAGCGGGACGGATTCCATCTCGATCTCATGGCGTCCGCTCAGCTGAAGCGTCCCCGTGGTGCGCTCGGTGTACTCGAGAGACTCCGTCCGAAGGTACGGCGCCGCGTCCGACTCGCTGCCGTAGTTCCCCGGCCCC
>CAZEFP010000233.1:0-5746 GCA_964511565.1 uncultured Planctomycetaceae bacterium | reverse complement strand
GGGCGTGATCGACGCGCTGCTGGGCCGCCCTGCGGACGCCTCGCGCAGCGACGCGGTGGACGCGGCGCTCTCGGGCAACGGCTTCACCATCGTCGCGACCCGAACCGATGACTTCGACGCCGCGCGCGCCAAGTCGAACGTGGAGGACACCCTCGTCAAGTACCCCAACCTGGTCGGCGTGGCGGGCCTGTTCGCCTACAACGCGCCGGCCTGCGTCGAGGCGCTCAAGGGCGCCGGGCGCCTGGGTGAGGTGGCGATCGCCTCCTTCGACGAGCAGGACGCCACGCTGGACGGCATCGCCGCCGGGCACGTGCTCGGCACCGTCAGCCAGAACCCGTTCCAGTACGGCTACGAGTCGGTCCGGATCCTCAAGGCCCTCTGCGAGGGGGACGAGTCGGTCCTCCCCGAGGACGGCATCCTCTCCACCCCGCCCACGGTGGTGAAGAAGGACAACCTCGAGGCCTTCCGCGCCAAGCTCAAGGCAGACATCGCCTCGGGCTCGGGCAAGTGACCACGCGCCTCTCTGCCAGGGGGCTCGTCCGCCGGTTCCCCGGAGTGCTCGCTCTTGGCGGCGTCGATCTCGACGCCGGCCCGGGCGAGGTCGTGGCCCTCGTGGGGGAGAACGGCGCGGGCAAGAGCACCCTGCTCAAGTGCCTCGCCGGGCTCGAGCAGCCGGACGAGGGGTCCATGACCTACGAGGGCGGCGTCTGGGCGCCTCGCACCACGGCCGAAGCGGCCAGCGGCGGCGTCGCGCTCGTGCACCAGGAACTGTGCCTGGCAGAGAACCTCTCGGCGGCGGAGAACATCGGGCTGGGTCGCGAGCCCCGTCGCGGGTGGTCGCCCCTCGTCGATCGCGAGCTGCTGCGGGAGCGAGCAGCCCACGCCCTCGAGCGGGTGGGGGCCACCTTCGGTCCGGACGTCAAGGTCGAGAGCCTCGCCGCCGGCCAGCGGCAGCTGGTGGAGATCGCCAAGGGGATCGACCAGGACGCCCGCGTGCTCATCCTCGACGAGCCGACCTCCAGCCTCACCGCGAAGGAGACCGCGCGCCTGTTCGAGCTGGTCCACCAGCTCCGGGCGGACGAGATCACCGTGCTCTACGTCTCCCACCGCCTGACCGAGATCCTGGAGCTGGCGGACCGCGCCTTCGTGCTCCGGGACGGCCAGAACGCCGGTCACCTCACCCGGGACGAGCTCACCCGGGACGCCATGGTCCGGATGATGGTGGGGCGGGACCTGGCGCCGCCCGCGCCGCGCGCCGTCGCCGGAGCGGCCGCCGGTGCCCCGGTGCTCGAGCTCAAGGAGCTGGTGAGCGACGCGTTCCCGGCCGCCGCGGTCGACCTCCAGGTGCGCCCCGGCGAGCTGGTGGGCCTCGCGGGGCTGGTGGGGGCGGGCCGGACCGAGCTGCTCGAGACGGTGTTCGGGCTCCGGCCGCCGGTCTCCGGCGAGGTCCGGGTCGAGGGCCAGCCGCAGCGCTTCAAGGGGCCCCGCGACGCCGCGGCGGCGGGGCTGGCTCTGGTCCCCGAGGACCGCAAGCTCCAGGGCCTGCTCCTCGAGGAGGGGGTGCGGGTGAACACCGCGCTGGCCACCCTCGACCGCCGGAGCCGCCGGGGGCTCGTGGACCGCGCGGCCGAGCGTGACGTCGCGGCGTTGCAGGTGGACCGCCTTGGGGTGCGGACCTCCGGGATCGAGCAGGTGGTGCAGACCCTGTCGGGCGGGAACCAGCAGAAGGTCGTGGTCGGGCGCTGGCTCGCGGCGGAGCCCGCGATCCTGCTCATGGACGAGCCCACCCGCGGCGTGGACGTGGGCGCCCGCGAGGAGCTCTACCTGCTCCTCGAGCGGCTGGCGGCCGAGGGGCTGGCGGTGCTCTTCGCGTCGAGCGACATGGAGGAGCTCCTGCGCCTCGCCGACCGCGTGGTCGTGCTGCACGACGGTCAGGTCACCGGAACACTGGATCGAAGCGTGGCCACCGAGGAGGCGGTCATGGAGCTCGCCACCGGCGGCGGGCTCCGAGCGGAGGGATCGAAGACAACATGACGAACTCAAGCGGCGCCAGCCTGGCGCAACCGGATGCTGGCTCGCGACTGGCGGGGTGGGGCAAGGTGCTCGGCATCTTCGGGCTCCTGGTGGCGATCGTCGTCACGACGGGCGCCATGAACCCGCGCTTCTTCGGCGCGGAGAACCTCGAGAACGTCCTCCAGCGCACGGCGCTGTTCGGGATCATCGGCATCGGCGCGGCGTTCCCGATCGTCACCGCTGGCATCGACCTCTCCATCGGGTCGGTGATCGCCCTGGTGGCGACCTGCCTGCCGCCGCTCCTGGACGCGGGCGTCCCCGCCGGGCCGGCGGTGATCCTCGTGCTCCTCCTGGCGGCGGGGCTGGGCCTCATTCACGGGCTCCTGATCACCCGCCTCGGCCTCCAGCCCTTCGTGGTCACCCTCTGCGGCCTGCTGGTCTACCGGGGCGTCGCCCGCTACATCGTGGATGACCAGACCGTGGGCTTCGGGGACGCCTACGACGGTCTGCGCACCCTGGCGACGGGCCGCCCGTTCTCCATCGGCGCCCTCGACGTGCCCGCCCCCGCTCTCGTCCTCCTGGCGGTGGCGGTCCTGGCGGCGATCTTCCTGGGGCGCAGCGTCTGGGGCCGCTGGATGCTGGCCCTCGGCCGTAACCCCACGGCGGCCCGCTACGCCGGCGTCCCGGTGGAGCGCGTGACCATCCTCGCGTACGTCATCTGCTCGCTCCTGGCGGGCGTGGGCGGCGTCCTCTTCGCCCTCGACGTCAACTCCGTCCAACCGGCGAGCATGGGCAACTTCTACGAGCTCTACGCCATCGCAGCGGCCGTGCTGGGTGGCTGCAGCCTGCGCGGGGGCGAGGGGTCCATCCTCGGGGTGGTCCTCGGTGCGGCGGTGATGCGCTTGCTGTACAACTCGATCGTGCTACTCGGGATCCCGAGCCAGCTCGAGTTCGCCATCGTCGGCGGGGTGCTCCTCCTGGGAGCCATCGCGGACGAGGTGGTGCGGCGGCTCGCGGAGGCGCGCCGGGCGCGAGAGCGCGCCCGCGCGAGGACTGAACGAACGACCTGACAAGACCCATGAACCGAACTGTGCTTCACGTCCCCCTGCTGCTGATCGCCCTCATGGCCCTCGTCGCGTGCAGCGCCACGGGGACCGGGAACCCCGCCGCCTCGTCGGCGGACGTCCGCCCCTTCGGCGCGACCGCCGACGGCACCGCAGCGAGCCTCTTCGTGCTCCGCAATGACCGCGGGACCGAGGCGCACCTCACCGACTTCGGCGCGACGCTGGTCTCCCTCCACGTCGCCGATCGCGACGGCGAGCGGGCGGACGTGGTGCTCGGGTTCGACGACGTCTCCGGCTACGAGAGCGACGCGAACCAGTACTTCGGGTCCACCGTGGGGCGCGTCGCGAACCGGGTCGCGCGCGGGCGATTCACCCTGGACGGCCGCACCTACCAGCTCGCCACGAACAACGACCCCAACCACCTCCACGGCGGAGACCGCGGCTACAGCCACCGCATGTGGCGCGCCGAGCCGCACCCCGACCTCGCCTCGGTGACCTTCCAGCTCACCTCCGAGGACGGTGACGAGGGCTACCCCGGCCGCGTGGAGGCGACGGTGACCTACACCCTCACCGACGCCGACGAGCTCATCGTCGAGTACCGCGCCACCGCGGACCAGCCGACGCCGGTCAACCTCACGCACCACAGCTACTTCAACCTCGCGGGGGCGGGCAGCGCCTCGGTGCTCGACCATGAGCTGCAGGTCTTCGCGGACCTCTACACCCCCGCCGACGGCACGCTGATCCCCACGGGCGCGGTGGAGCCGGTGGCGGGCACGCCCCTGGATTTCCGGGCCCCTGAGGTCATCGGCGCCCGGATCGGCGAGCTGGATGACACCTCGGCGCTGGGCTACGACCACAACTACGCGGTGCGAGCCGAGGCGCTCGAAGGGGGCGCGGAGGCGGTGATGGCCGCGGGGCCCGTGGCCGTCCTCCGGGACCCGGGGAGCGGACGCACCCTGGAGCTCTTCTCGGATCAGCCCGGCCTCCAGTTCTACTCGGGCAACTTCCTCAAGGGGGCCACGGGGAAGGGCGGCGAGGTCTACGCGCACCGCTCGGCCTGCTGCCTGGAGACCCAGGGCTACCCCAACGCCATCAACGAGCCGAGCTTCCCCTCGGTGCTCCTGGTGCCCGGCGAGGAGTATCGTCAGTTCACCGTCCACCGCTTCCACGCCGAATGAGCCCCGAGGGCCCTGCTCATGTTTGATCTCAAAGGACGCGTCGCCCTCGTGACCGGCTCCACAACGGGCCTCGGCAAGGCCATGGCCATCCACCTCGGTCGCGCGGGCGCGAAGGTGGCCCTGAACTTCGCGAACAACGAGTCGCGCGCACAGAAGGCGCTCGACGAGTTCCGCGGCGAGGGGCTCGAGGGCGCCCTGTTCAAGGCCGACGCCGTGGATCCCGAGAGCGTGGCGCGGATGATCGCCGAGATCGAGTCCGAGCTGGGCCCGGTGGACATCGTCGTCCTGAACGCCACCCCCGATCAGCCGCAGATGCCCATCGAGGAGTACGACTGGGCCTTCCACCAGTCGATGCTCGACTTCTTCGTCAAGAGCCCATACCTGATCACCCGGGCGGTGCTGCCCGGGATGAAGGCCCGCCACCACGGCCGGATCATCAACATCGGCTCCGAGGTCTTCGATCGCGGCGTGCCGAACTTCAGCCCCTACGTGGCGGCCAAGGGCGCCCAGCGCGGCTGGACCCGCTCCATGTCCCAGGAGCTCGCGCCGTTCGGGATCACGGTCAACATGATCTCCCCCGGGTGGATCCCGGTGGAGCGCCACGAGAACGACCCCCAGGAGATGAAGGACGGCTACCGGGCCCTGATCCCCATGGATCGCTGGGGCAAGCCCGAGGACATCGCGGGCGCCGCCGTGTACTTCGCGAGCGACGAGGCCGGCTTCGTCACGGGCCAGACCCTCGTGGTCAACGGCGGAATGACGGTCAGCTGATCCTCCCGCGAGCCCCGCGGGCTCCCCTCCCCGATGCCCCACACGTTCCTCACGGACATCGTGCTGCTGCTGGCGGCGTCGATCCCGATCGTCGTGCTGCTGCGGCGGGTCCAGCTCCCGTCGGTCGCCGGCTTCGTCGTGGCCGGGGCGCTCTTCGGCCCCCATGCGCTCAGCTGGATCCGCTCCGTGGAAGAGGTGGAGGCGCTGGCGGAGATCGGGGTCGCCTTGCTGCTGTTCACGGTCGGGCTGGAGTTCTCGCTCCCCAGGCTGCTGCTCCTCAAGCGGGCGCTGCTGGTCGGCGGGTTCGGGCAGGTCCTGTTGACCCTGCTGGTGGTCGGGCTGGGCGGTGTCGCCCTGGGGCGCGACGTGTCCGGCTCCGTCCTCTTCGCCTTCCTCGTGGTCCTCTCCAGCACCGCCGTCGTGCTGAAGACCCTCACCGACGAGCGGCAGGTGGACACGCCCCACGGCCAGCTGGCGGTGGCGATCCTGCTCTTCCAGGACCTCGCCATCATCCCGCTGCTGCTCTTCGTTCCCCTGCTCGGTGGAGACGGGGGGGGAGGCCTCGGAGAGTTCGGCCTGGCTGGCACCAAGGCGGTGGCGGCGGTGGTCGTCGTCCTGTTCGCCGCGCGTTACGGCTTCTCACGCATGGCCCCGGTGGTCGTCCGCGCGGGCGGCCGCGAGCTCTTCCCGCTCTTCACGGTGCTCGTGGCGCTGGGCGCC
>CAZEFP010000232.1:0-5762 GCA_964511565.1 uncultured Planctomycetaceae bacterium | reverse complement strand
GTCACCAGCGGGGTGAGGGCGAGGGGCGTGTAGAAGCGCAGGAACTTCGCCACGTTCATGGCCTCGCCCTCGGGTTCCTCGCGCAGGGCCCCGTGGATCTCCTTGACCCGCCAGTGGGCGTAGAGGGCCTCGGCGGTGACCCCGGTGGCCACCCCGAAGCCTGCCACGGCGATCCCCGAGAGGCCGGTCCACACCCCGAGCCCGGCCAGGACCGCGGCGGTGGCCAAGAGGCGTACGGCCGTCCCGACGCCCACGGCGCCGCTGCGCTCGAAGCGGATGAGGGCCCCTTGCTGGGTCCGTCGGTAGCCGATGGCGAGGGTCCAGGGGGTCATGATCTGGAGCCCGACCCGGCCGGGCTCCAGCACGCGGGGGTCGCAGCCCAGGAGCTGGAGCGCGACGAAGTCGTAGAGCGGCGTGAAGGCGATGAGGGCGTGGAGCAGGGAGAGCACCACGCTCAGGACCACCCCGTAGCGCAGGACCGCCGCGTAGCGTCGCCACGAGGTGGAGAGCCGCGTCGACGCCGCCAGCATCATGATGATGGGGCCCTCGATCACGAGGCTGATGGGGAAGACCACCGAGCTCCACGCGGCCAGGTTGATCTTGGCCTCGGGGAGGCGTGAGACCGACGCGATCACGAGGGTCGGTTCCATGGCCATCAGGACCCAGCTCGCCGCCAGAGGGGTCCAGAGGCGCAGCACCCGCGGCACATCCACCGGGCCCTCGGCCTCGGCTCGCGGGGATCGCGCCCCGGGCGCGTCGCTCCCCCTGGGGTCGTCGCCCGTGGGATGGGGATCGGGCGGCGCGGGGGAGCTCAAGGGGCGACGAGGGTGCATCGGCGCCCGCGGCGAAGCAAGGCGAACCCGGCGCGCGCGCTGCGCGGGCCGGGTTCGCCTGGGGGTCCTCGTCAGATGCCGCCGCCTTGGGGCGGCGGGTCCATCTTCAGGGGCACGGGCTGGGGGCGGCCACCGGGGGTCTCGCCGGACGGGGCTGCCCCCGAGGCGGCGTCGGGCCCGTCAGGTTGGGGCCCGTCCGGTTCGGGCTCCGGCTCAGGGGCGGGGTCCATGACGGCCTCGGGGCGCAGTCGGAAGCTGCTCTCCTTCCAGGTGGGCAGCGCATAGGCCCAGCCCGCCGTGGCGGACCGGAGCTCCGCGAGCTCCGCCTCGAGCTCCTCCCTTGAGGGGCCCTCATCCTCGGCCTCCGTGTCGTCGGAGGCCTCCGGGGTCTCTGGCGCCAGGTCGAACGACACCCGGCCCCAGGTGACCAGGTTCTCGGGGTCGTCCTCGGCGGGGACCTTCATCGTCTCCACGGTGACCCCGAGGCCCTCGGCGGTGGTGAACGTCGCCTTCGAGATCGTCTCCTCCGGCCACTCCAGGGTGTCCGCCTTGCGCACATCGTCGAAGCGGAGCCGCTGCAGGGCGCCGAGGAGCTGGGCCGTACCGGAGGGCGTCTTCGCGACCATGCCCTCCGGCAAGTCTTGGACGACCATCTCGTTCTGCCCCATGTCCTCGCGCACCGCCACGACCTCGGCGCCATCGGGGTGGACGATGGTGGCGGCGGCGATCCGGCTCCGGTCGACGTTCATGAACTCCTGATTCACCCAGCCGAGCGTCCGCGAGTCCACGCCGAGCTTGCCAGCGGCGAGGTACGTCTGGGGCCCCTCACCGGGGAGGGTGTAGTACTGGGCGTCGGGGGTGACGCCCATCTGGGCCGCGGCGGGCTCGGCGCGGCTGGTGCGCTGGTTTCCGATGAGGACGGTGTCCACCGTGGCGCCGCTCTCGTCGCTGAGGGTCACCCGGACGGAGGAGGCGCCTTCGCTATCGGGGGCCACCAGGCCGAGGCGCGCGTGGCGCTCCAAGTTGGTCGTCTTGGGTTCGATCCGCCGGGCGTCACGCAGGTCCAAGAGGAACGTGCGGACCTTCTCGTCGTTGGCCGGATAGCCGGCCGCCTCGGCGAGCACCCAGCCGCCTTCCGTGGCCTGAAGCGTCGCCGAGCCGCTCGAGGACTCGATTCGAATCTCGCGCACGTCGTTGACCCGCTTGACGAGGGCCGGCATCAGCGGCTCCTCGGTGCTGGCCGGGCGAGACTGTTGGTCACGGCCAGCCTGGAGGGCGGTGGTGGCCAGGACAGTGGCGACCGTGGCCGCGCCGAGGATGAGGATGGTCTTCTGGTTCATGACTTGGCTCCTCCGCTGCGTGCCCCAGCCCGGCCCATGCGCACGCTGAGCGTCAGGGCCGCGATGATGGCGGGGATGAGGAAGATGTTCAGGAGCTTCAGGCGAGACCCGAGCGCGTCGATCTCGGCGCGCAGGTCTCGCTTGACCTCGCGCAGCCTGCGCCGGGTCTCGACCTGCTCGGCCCGGAACTCGCGGATCTGTTCCTCCTGCTCCTCCGAGAGGATGAGGGCGCTGGCGGGGTCCTTGTCCCGCTGGAGCTGATCCAGCCGGGCCTGGGTGTCGGCCAGCTTGGCCTCGAGCTCGACCTCCTCCGCGCGGTAGCGCTCCTGCGCCTCCAGCATGAGCGCCTCCTTGCGAGTGAACGGCCGGCTGAACTCCGCGCGGCTCCGCAGGCTGATCAGGTCGCTGCTCCCGGACATGTTCTCCAGGGCGCTCACCAGGAGCGAGGCGTTGTCCACCTGGGGCTGCAGGCGGACGTTCCCGAAGATGTCCTGCATGGGCTGCGCCCAGACGGAGTCATGGAGCATGTCGGCGTCCGCGAAGATGAGCGCGTTGAAGGGGGCCGTCGAGGCCGCGAGGTGCGAGTCGTCCTCGGCGGGCTCCTCCTCGGCCGTGTCACCCTCTCCCTCGGTGGGAGCGCCCGGCGCGCCGTCCGGGAACGCGCTACGCACGTCGCCGCTGACGCGGACGGCGATCACCGTTCGGGGTCCGTTCTCAAGGAACGCATCCGCGACGATCTGCGGGTCCAGCGGGCCCATGAGCGAGAGGGTGTCCACCGTCCCGCCCCCGGCCTCCGTGGTGGTGACCAGGGTCTCGACCGTGACGCCCTCGGGTGCGTCCTCCGTCTCCGAGAGCGCGCCCGGCATGAAGAACCGGAGCTTGGTCAGCGGGGAGGTCAGGATGTCGTCGCTGTCGATGGTCTCGTCGGTGACCCCGAAGGCGAGGGGCATCTGCACCGGCTGGTTCGCGCGGTCCCGCACCGTGAGGGCCCCGACGGAGTCGCCGACGACCCGGCTGGGGGTCAGCTCGACGCCCCACGCCCTGAGCAGGTCGTCGATGCCGGAGTCGCTGGTGTTGTTCAGGGCCGCCATCGGATCGCTCGACTGGCGGGCGGGATCCAGGTAGCAGAACGGGTCCACGAAGGCGACCACCTTGCCGCCGGCGAGGGCGAACTGATCGATGGCGTAGCGGCCTTCGGTGGTGAGCCCCTTGGGGTGGATCATCAGGAGCAGGTCGATCTCCCCGTCGAGCTCGGTCAGCGTCGCCGGGTCGATGTCCACGATCTCGTAGCGTCGCTGGATCAGGTCCAGGATCGGCCAGGGCGGCAGCTGCTGGGGCGGCTGGCCGGGCTGGGCCGCCGGCTGGGATCCGCCGCGCAGGGGCAGGGAGGAGATGATCCCCACCAGGGGGAGCTCGGGGTCCTCGAGCCGGTCGATCATCTCGGTCAGCTCGTACTCGAGGAAGCTCTCCCTTCGGGGGTCGAGGACCGGGAGGACCTCCTCGTCGTCCACGGAGTTCGTCCCGACGATGCCCATGTACAGCCGGTCGCCCTCTGCGTTGGCCACGCGGCCCTGGATGCCGTAGCCCACCGCGAGCTCCTCGGCCTCCGAGTAAGGCTCGGGGTCGATGATCTCGAGCCGGAGCTGGCCGCCCGACAGGGCCACGTACTCCTCCAGCATCTCACGGACGCGCTCGGCGTAGCTGAGCAGCGGCGGGGCGTCGGTGGCGACGGTCTTCGCGAAGAAGAAGCGCAGGGTGATGGGCTCCTCGAGGCTCCCGAGGATGTTGCGTGTCCCCTCGGAGAGCGTGTAGAGGCGCTGCTCGGTGAGGTCGGCGCGGACGCCGCGCAGGAGTGGGCTCGCCAGCAGGTTCAGGGCGAGGAAGAGGGCCGCTGCCAGCAGCAGCCCGAGGGTGGTGTTCTTGGGGTTCATCGTGCGTCAGTCCGCTTTCTTTTGGTCAACGATGACGGCGCTCCCGAAGAGGAAGAGCGCGATGACGGAGAGGAAGTAGAGGACGTCGCGGGCGTCGACGACGCCCCGGGTGATGGCGTCGAAGTGATCGAGGAACGAGAGGTTCCGGATCGAGGCGACGAACCACTCGGGCGCCCAGCCGCTGATGGCGTCGGTGACGGCGGGGAAGCCGGCGAGCACGAACAGCAGCGAGGCGGTGAACGTGAGCACGAACGCGCTCACCTGGTTCTTGGTCAGGGCGGAGAGGGCCGAGCCCACCGCCAGGAACCCGCCGGCCATCAGGAAGCTGCCGACATAGCTGGCGAGGATGACGCCGTTGTCGGGCTCCCCGAGGTAGTTGACGGTGACCCAGTTGGTGGACGTCAGGACCAGGCCGAGGCCCGTGAAGGCCCATGCCGCGAGGAACTTGCCGAGGACCGCGCCGCCGGTGGAGATCGGCAGCGTCATGAGGAACTCGATCGTGCCGGACCGGCGCTCCTCGGCCCACAGGCGCATGGAGAGCGCCGGGATCAGGGCCAGGTAGAGCCAGGGGTGGAAGGTGAAGAAGCCGCGCAGGTCGGCCTGCTCCATCTCGTAGTAGCCCCCGAGCTGCCAGGTGAAGACCCCGGCGAGGATCAGGAAGATGACGAGGAAGACGTAGGCCACGGGGGTCCCGAAGTACCCCGCGAGCTCGCGTCGGAAGACGGTCATGGTTCCACGCATGTCAGGCTCCTTGGGCGCTCTCGCCGGTGGTCACGGTTCGGAAGACGTCGTCCATGTGCCCGCGGTCCACCGCGAGGCTCACCAGGTCCCAGTCGGCGCCTGCGGCGACGCGCTGGACGTCCTCCAGCAGGGGGGCGTCGGTGGCGGGGAAGACCATGAAGCGGGTCTCCTCGGCCACCTCGAGGATTTCGCCCACGTGGGACACGGCGGAGAGCTCGCCGAGGGCGCGCTGGGCCTCGTCCGCGTGGGCGCTGGCCACGGCCACCTCGATGGCGCCCGCGTACCTTGAGCGGCCCCGGAGCTCCGCCGGGGTGCCGTCGAACTTGATGCGGCCCTGGGCGACGATCATCGCCCGGGTGCAGACGGCCTCGACCTCCTCGAGGATGTGAGTCGAGAGCACGATGACCTTCCCGGCGGACATGGCGCGGATGAGCTCGCGGACCTCGTGCTTCTGGTTCGGGTCGAGGCCGTCCGTGGGCTCGTCCAAGACGAGGACCTCAGGGTCGTGGAGGATGGCCAGGGCCAGCCCCACGCGGCGCTTGAAGCCCTTGGAGAGGGTCTCGATGCGCTGGTCCATGACCGCCTCCAGGTGCACCAGCTTGCAGACCTCGTCGATCCGCTGGGCGAGGCGATCGGCGGCCATGCCCCGGGCCTGGCCCACGAAGCGCATCATGGACCTCGGGTTCATGTCCGGGTACAGCGGGGCTCCCTCGGGGAGGTAGCCGATGCAGGCCTGGGCGCTCGCGGCATGGGCGAGCACATCGTGGCCGCAGACGCTGATGGCTCCGGAGGTGGGGGTGAGGAAGCCCGTGACCATCTTCATGGTCGTGGACTTGCCCGCGCCGTTGGGCCCGAGGAAGCCGAGGACCTCGCCGGGCTGGACCCGGAAGCTGAGGTCGTCGACTGCCGTGATGGGG
>CAZEFP010000231.1:0-5767 GCA_964511565.1 uncultured Planctomycetaceae bacterium | reverse complement strand
GTCCTGTTCGCCCTGGTGGGGACGGCGGCGCTCACGGGGCCGGCCCTCGTCGGGCTCGACTACGGGTCCTGGAGGGGGCTCGACGGCGGGCTGGCGCTGCTCCTCGTGGTGGGGGTGGTGAGCTTCGGCTGGCCCCCGGCGGAGCCCCAGGGCGCAGCGCGGGGACTGTGCGACCTCAGCGTCGGGACCGGAGCGGTGCTGCTCTTCGGGGGGCTCGGGGTCGCCGCGGCGGGGGAGGCTCACGGCGCTGCGGGGCCGGTTCTCCTCGCCGGCGGCCTCGCCATGGTCCTCGTCTGGACCGGGCGGCTCGGGGGCTGGCCCGGTGCGGTCGCGGCGTGGGCCCTGGTGGCCCTCGTGGGGTGGAGCGGAGGGGAGGAGGCGAGCGCTCCGGCGCCGGGACCGGCGGTGGAGCTGCTGCCGGTGGAGCTCACTCTCCGAGGGCCGCTCGACGAGGCTCGCCTGAGGGTGGAGGACGCTCCGCCGCTCGAGATCCGAGCGGACCTGGGGGTGGGCGCCTCGACCCAGGTGCGGGCGTTCATTCCCGTTCCCGCCGAGCGCCCCGGGGGGCCGGTCACGCCGGACCTCGAGGCCATCTTCCCCCCCGGTCCGCCGGTGGCCCACGAGGCGGGAGCTGCGCTGGCCGATCGTCGGGTCGCGGCCGCGGTGGCCGCCGCGTGGATCCCCGATCCGCGTCTCGCGTCGCGCCCTCGACCGCCCGTCCCTCCAGCGGTCCGCAGCGCCCCGTCGCCGGCCCGCCTGCTCGGCGCCTGGGCGGCCCTGCTGCTCCTCCTCGCCATTCGCCGCGGCTTCCACCGCCGCCGGCCGTGGACCGGCGCGGCCCTCGGCACCCTCGTGGGGCCCGGCTCGGCGCTGGTCCTCTCCGGGCTCGTGCCGGCCGCTCCCGGGCGCGCGGTCGCCCCGGAGGCCCCGGGGGTACGCGCCCTGGAGGGCGTGTCCGGGGCCCCATCCTGGCTGCAGGTCGATCGGCGGAGGGGGACCCTCTTGCTGGACGAGCTGGGGCCCGGTCCCGCCGCCATCGACCTCCATGGTCGGCCGCCCAGCCGTTGCGAGCTCGACCTGACCGGTCCCGAAGGTCGCCTCCGCCTGGCCCTCGAGCGTGGGGCGGTCGCGGACCTGCTCCGCCCCCTCGATCCCGGGCTCCGTCCGCTTCGGCCTGCGATCAACGGGTGGGGGGACCTGGACCCCGCATGGCTCCGGGAGCCCCCCGCCGGTTGGCGGGCGTTGGCCCCCTGGGGGATCGGCGAGGCGGCCCTCAGCGGTCAGGAGGGGGCCTTCAGCGGGGATCCGGGCGCTGCGGCTTCGCCCCCCGCCTGGGCCCATGGGGGGGGAGAAGGGGGCGGGTGGCAGGTCCTGGGGCAGCTCTCGGGGGAGGGTTTCAAGGGCCTGGAGGGGCCGGGAGGGCTCTCCGGAGCCTCGGGCCTCGCGGATCCGGACGGCGGGGAGGTCTGGCTCCGGGTCACCGAGGGCCCCTCCGCAGCCGGGCGCTGACCGGATCCTCCCTGGCGGTCTCCAGCGCAGGATTCGGATCTCGACCGTTGCGGCGGCGGGGCTCGCCCTCTAATCTTCTCGCCCTCGCTCCGCGCCGAGACCTCCGTCCCGGCGTGGCGCCATGCGTCTGGCGGTCCCCGTCAGCGCCGTCCCCAGGGGACGCCCGCCCTCCCGGCGGTCGCCTCGCCAGGGCCCCCCGCGCCGCGCTCGATGCGGCCCCGCGACCCATGACCACCACACACGTACGACGCGACGACGTCGAGGAGCGCTGGCTCCTCTTTGACGCCTCCGAGAACAATCTCGGCCGCATGGCGGCCAAGATCGCCACCGTCCTTCAAGGGAAGGACCGCCCCACATGGACTCCGAGTGAGCGCACGGGCGCCCACGTGGTGGTCATCAACGGCGCGAGCCCCAAGCTCTCCGGCAACAAGGGCACCGACAAGATCTACCGGCACTATTCGGGGTACCCCGACGGTCAGAAGCACGTCGCGATCGAGAAGGTCGCCGAGCGTCGCGCTGCTGACATCGTCACCCTCGCCGTGCGCCGGATGCTCCCGAAGACCCGCCTGGGCCGGGACCTCCTCCGTAACCTCAAGGTCTACGCTGGCGAGGAGCACCCGCACGGTGCCCAGAAGCCGGTGAAGGTCGACACCCTCTGATCCAAGGACCAGATTCCAATGGCAGTCAACAATCCCTGGACCTGGGGTCTCGGTCGCCGCAAGACCGCGATCGCGCGCGTCCGCCTCAAGCCCGGCGCCGGCGGCTTCGTCGTCAACGGCAAGCCGATGGACACCTACTTCGTCACCACGCAGACCCGCCAGCGCGCCGGTCAGCCGCTGGAGGCCACGGGCTCCACGGGGCAGTACGACGTGTTCTGCAACGTGAACGGCGGCGGCCCGACCGGCCAGAGCGAGGCCGTCTCGCTCGGCATCGCGCGAGCCCTGAAGAACATCAACCCGGCGTCCTTCGACGCCCTGCGCGAAGCGGGTCTCCTCACCCGTGACTCGCGTATGAAGGAGCGGAAGAAGTACGGACGTCGCGGCGCTCGCCGAGGCTTCCAGTTCTCCAAGCGCTGATCCGCGCCGCGTCCACTCGGACGCTCCGCCTCTCCACGCCCGCCCCCGCGCGAGTCCCCGCCTTCTGGCCGGGCTTCCCGCGGCGGCGGGCGTGACCGTTTCCAACCCACGGGGAGTGCTCCGCTCCTCTCTCGCTACCATCTTGGGAGCCAGGCGCCCCGGCGTCCGTCCCCCTCCGAACCCCTTCCTCCCCGAGCGATGGCAGGCCACTCTCACGCAGCGAACGTCAAGCACCGCAAGAACGCGGTGGACGCCAAGCGAGCCAAGATCTTCAGCAAGCTGGCGCGGAACATCATCTCCGCAGTGCGCCAGGGCGGCGCCGAGGCCGACACGAACCTCAAGCTCAAGTACGCGGTGGAGAAGGCCCGGGCGGCCAACATGCCCAAGGACAACATCCAGCGCGCGATCAAGCGCGGGGCGGGGTCCAAGGACGGCGACGACTTCGAGGAGCTCATGTACGAGGGCTACGCCCCTGGCGGGGTGGCGCTGCTCATCTCCTGCCTGACCGACAACCGCAACCGCACGGCGCCGGACGTGAAGTTCGCGCTGGAGCGCGGGGGCGGGAACATGGGCACGAGCGGCTCGGTGTCCTTCATGTTCGACTTCCGCTCCATCTTCGTGGTGGACATGACCGGCGAGCAGGCGGCGGAGGACTTCGACGGCAAGGCCCTCGACGAGGACGGCCTGATGGAGCTGGCCCTCGAGGGGGGAGCCGAGGACGTGGTCGTGGAGGGCGACGTCGCGACGGTGTTCGCCGGCGCGACGGATTTCCTCGACGTGAAGACGGCCCTCGAGGCCGGGGGCGCGGTGCTCCTCTCGGCGGAGACGGGGTACGTCCCCCAGAACACCATCGAGGTGGCCTCCAAGTCCGACGCCGAGAAGATCCTCAAGCTGATCGACCGGCTCGAGGACAACGAGGACGTCCAGAACGTCTACGCCAACTACGACATCCCTGAGGAGTGGATGGAGGAGCTCTCGAGCTGAGGGCTTCGCCGCCAGGGTCGGCGGTGTCCAACCTGAGGCATCGTGTGAGCCCGGGAGACGATCCAGTCCCCCGAGCCAGTGGTGCGCCCCAGTGGTCCGACCCGGCGCGGCCGCGCCCGGATTCGGGCCTGTGCCGTTTGAATCCGGGGTGCCAGATCTGCAACCTCGTCCCAGCGCGGGCATCCGCTCCGCGACGAGACCCCAGTTCGCCCCACTCCCCCGGGGCACGGCACCGACATCTCACATGGGCGACGGCCTCCGTTCCATCCGAATCGCGACCCACGACGACTCCGTGCTGGCCTCGGCCAGGGCGGCCATCGAGTCCTCCTCGCTCGCGGACGACGCCCTCGCTGGATGGAGCGTCGCCCACGTGGAGAACTGGCGCGAGCTGACCGAGGCGCCCCCGGCGCCCGGAGACGTGGTCATCGTCGACGCGTGGATGCGGACCACCGGGCCCGAGGACCGCAACGTCTACGAGGTGCTGCGCCAGCTCTCGGGGCGCACGCGCTGCCGCACCTTCCTGCTGGTGGACCAGAACAACGCGGAGGCCCAGTCCATCGCGCGCTTCTGCGGCGCGACGGGCTCCCTCACGAGGCCGATCAGCGCCAGCAAGCTGACGGCCCTGCTCGGCCTCAACGGAGGCCCCCGGCCGGCGCTGCCGACCCAGGGGCGCGGGACGGCTCGCGAGGATCAGCTGCCCGAGGCGCTGCTGGAGACCCTCGTGAGCGGGGCAGCCTTCACCAGCGCGGCGCCCACCCCGCGTGAGACGCGGGACGACGCGCTGCTCAAGGCGGTCATCGATCCGGTGACGGGCCTGTTCAACTTCTCGTTCCTCTCCTACAAGCTCGACGAGGAGTTCAAGCGCGCGCGTCGCTTCCACGCGCCGCTCGCGTGCGCCATGCTCGGGTTCGAGAGCCAGGCGTCGGACGACGTGCTCCGCGAGCTGGCCGCGATCTTCCTCGACGCCTCCAGGGACACCGACGTGCTCGGCCGCTTCGACGAGAACTCGTTCCTCTTCCTCCTGCCGAACACCGGCCCCGACGGAGCCGAGATCATGGCCCGACGCGTCGCGGACAACGCCGACGAGCGCCGTCTGCTGGACCTGGTGGGGGATCGAATCGACATCGCCATCGGGATCGGTAACTTCCCGAGCCCGGACATCGACCAGCGCGAGGACCTCTACAGCGCCGCGCGCGAGGCATTCCTCGAGGCCCGGGAAGCGGGCGGTGGAATCGTCGTCTCGGCCCTCTGAGCGATGCTGCGGCCGCGCGACTCCCGCGCGGCGGCGGCGGTCCCCGCCAGAGTTCCGGCGCCCGTGAGCTTGCGCGTCGCGTTTCGGCCGCCCGCGAGCTAGCCTCGGGGCCGACCATGGATTGGGAGGCGTTCTACAACTCGTTCCGGCAGCCGGACTTCGTGCCCGGCTACGAGATCGAGCACCGTCTCGGTGGCGGGGCCTTCGGCGACGTGTACAAGGCGCGGAAGACGTCCATCGGCAAGGCGTACGCCATCAAGTTCCTGAAGGTCGATGACGAGGATCAGCGCTCCGCCGTGGAGCGGGAGCTCGGCCTCGTCAGCAGCTTCGCGTCCATCGACCACCCGAACCTCGTGTCGATCGAGGACCAGGGGGCGGTCATGGGGGTGCCCTACCTCATCATGGGCTACGCCGGCGAGGAGACCCTGGCCCGGCGGCTGAAGGAGGGGCGCCTCACGATGCCCGAGGCGCTCCGGCACGTGACCCAGGCGGCGCGGGGGCTCGTGGCCCTCCACGAGCGGCGGATCGTTCACTTCGACCTCAAGCCCAGCAACATCTTCATCCGTGGGGACAACGCCCGGCTGGGGGACTACGGCCTCTCCAAGCTGTTGGAGGGGGGGCGCATGACGCTCACCTTCGGGCGGGGCACGCCGCTCTACATGGCGCCCGAGATGCTGGTCCAGCGAGCGGATCACCGCGCCGACATCTACAGCCTCGGCGTCATCCTCTACGAGTCCCTCGTGGGCAAGGTCCCCTTCCATGGCGGCGAAGGTGGCGCCTTCGAGCGTACTCCCAAGTTCGGCGAGAACGACAACCGTAATACGACGGGCTACGCTAAGGCCATTAAGAGCGCTGCAATTCCGTGGACGGAGTGCGGCATGCTGCTCTTCTTCTCCCTCGCGGCGGTGGCCTTCAAAGGCGTGTCTGCTATCTGTGCCATGGCGCC
>CAZEFP010000230.1:0-5799 GCA_964511565.1 uncultured Planctomycetaceae bacterium | reverse complement strand
CGGTGGTTCGGCGAGCGATGGCGCCGGGGTAGGGCCAGACCCGGCGCCCGATCCAGATGACCGAGGCGGGGGCGCCGCGGGAGGCTGCGTCGCAGGCGGCGCGCCGGGCGAGGTGGGCGAGGATCAGGAGGGGAGGGCTCCACTCCCGTGGGTCACGGTCCCTGCGGGCGGGGCCAGGGCCGCCCACGCCGAGCCATTCGTGGACGCAACCGCGCACGAGGCCGGGGGCGCCGCTGGCGGAGCCCGTGACGCGATCGATCGAGGGCCAGCCGCTGGGGACCGCGCGGGAGGGGTGCCCGAAGACCTCGGGGTCGTGCTCCGGCGCACCGGCCAGCGGGCCCGCTCGCAGCTGCTCGAGCAGCGCCTCGATGCCTTGGGGCGATCGCATGGCGCCAGGGTAGGGTTTTGTTAGGCGGCTGCCTAGCCCTCTTCTTCGGCGTCCGCCTCGGCCCTCGATGGGGCTCCACGGCCGGAGACGCGGCACGCCACGCGCACCGAGCGCAGGGAGAGGAGCACGCCAACCGCGATGAAGAGCGCGGCCGGGAGGGCCACGATGCCGGCCAGCTTCAGGGTGACCTCGGCCGCCCTGGGGTGGTCTGGGTTGATCGAGCCGAAGAGCCCGACGTAGAGGCGGGCGAGGTCGGCGAGCCCAAAGCTGGCGCCGGCGGCGGTGGCCCACCACCCCCACAGCTGGCGGGTGAGGAGCCCGATCGCCCCCAGCGCGGAGGCGCCCGCGGCGAGGTAGGTCAGGAGGAACGGGTGCAGCGAACCCGTCAGGGGAGAGCGAACCGCGAGCACTCCGAACTCGCGGTTGACCTCGTCGATGCTCCAGATGGTCAGGAGCGGACCAAGCACCGCGGCGACCAGCGCGAGCACTGCTGCTGCGTTGGTCGCCGCGGTTCGCCGGGCCCGTCTGGCGTCCCGGAGCGCTTGAGCGCGCTCCGAGACGGGTTGACCTCTTCGGGGAGTCAATGGGCCAGGCTCAGCTGGGGTCCACCTGGTGCATGTGGACGTCCTGCTGCGGGAAGGGGAAGGAGATGCCCTCCTTGTCGAAGCGCAGCTTCATCTGGCGGCGCAGCTCGCAGACGGTCCCGAAGTACTGGCTGGTGGGCACCCAGGCTCGGACGTTGAAGTTGACGGAGGAGTCCGCGAGCTCCATGAGCATCACCTGGGCCGCCGGATCGCTCTTGACGTGCTCCATGCTGTTGACCACGTCGAGCATCACGGCCTCGGCCTTCTCGATGTCGTCGTCGTAGGCGATGCCGAAGATCTGGTCGATGCGGCGTGTCTCGTTGGCGGTGATGTTTCGGATCGTGCTGCCCCAGATGGACCCGTTCGGGATCGTCAGGCGCTGGTTGTCCGGGGTGAGGAGGGTCGTGGAGACCAGGGTCATGGCCTCGACCGAGCCGGTCTCGCCGGTCACGGTGACCACGTCACCGATGTCATAGGGGCGGTAGAGCAGGAGCATCACGCCCGCGGCGAAGTTGCCCAGGGTGTCCTGGAGCGCGAAGCCGACCACGAAGCCCATCACGCCGACGCCGGCGAGGAGCGGCGCGACGTTCACGCCGATGGTCTGCAGGGCGATGATGAGGCCGACGAAGAAGATCACCTTGGTGACCGTGTTCTCCACGAAGTTCTTGAAGAGCTCGCTCGCGTTGAGCTTCGAGCGCTCCAGGCCTCCCCGTGTCAGGCGGCCGAGCCACCGCCCGATGATCTTCGAGACGAAGAGGATCAGGAAGAAGAGGAGCAGGTTGCCGATGAGGCGGGGCCCGTCTTCGACGACCCACTCCTTCAGGACGACGTCGGGCTCTTCCTTCAGGCGCTTGAAGAGAGAGTCCATCTGGTCACCGATGTCCTCCTCTTCCTTCTTCTCGGCCGCAGAGTCCTCTCCGGCGGCGGAGTCCTCGGGAGGGGACTGAGCGAGGCTGGTGATCGGCTGGGGGTTGGGGGCGACTGCCAGGGCGGGCGAGCCGAGCGAAAAGAGGAGGCTGAGGCCGAGGGCGAGGGCGCCTAGAGCTCTGCAGATGTGGGCATGCATGGTCATGGCGGAGACGATGAGGTCTATTCCTCTGGTTGGCAATGTGGTCATGCCCCGAAGGAGGGCCGGGGGATTTCCAACTGGTGTCGGTCATTGGAAACTCCTCCACAGGGGGCCTTCGGGCCGACTTCGTCTCGGGGCGATTTCTCTGCCCAAGAGTCAGCGGCGTGCGGGAGCTGACCCGACCTGGGCGGGGAGAAACCAGCCGCCCGAGGTGACGTCGCCGGTCAAGGGACGCTCAAGCCATTGACGATTCGACGGGCCGATTCGCCGGGACCTCGGGGACGACGGCGAGAGCGGCAACGCGAGTCGCGAGCCGTCGCAGAACCCGTGTTTGGAGAGGGATTGGGCGTCTTCGGGGCCCACGCGAGGGAGAGGTCGACGCTGCTGCTGGGGCGTCGAAGGACGGCGAGTCTCGCTTCACAAAGCGGCCCATGCCTTCGCCCCGACTTCAAGGGCATTGAGCCGGCGGTTGACCCGCGGACCGCCCAATCCCTGCGCCGCCGCCCACGCCCAGGGCGGCGGTGAATCACAACGAACTCCAAGAGGCATTCTCGACATGAAGACCCCGCACTTCGCATCTCTCCTCGTGGCCGCGTTCGCGCCACAGGCCATCGCTCAGGACTCCTCCCCCGCCCCCTGGGACGGGTTCCTCGAGGGTATCCAGGACTCCTTCGTCGCCCGCCGCGCTGGCACTGTTGACGGCACCGACCCTGGCGGCTTCTACCGGATCGGCAACTACCCCATCCTGGACAACCTCGCCGCGGGGGAGTCGATCGATGAGGAGACGGTCTGCGAGATCGTCGCCGCGTCCGAGGACGGCATGACGCTGATCTACACGGACAGCGAGATGGAGCGCCTCGGCTTCGTCGACATCACGGACCCCGCCGATCCGCACGGCATGGGCTTCGTCCAGCTCCCCGGGGAGCCGACCGCGGTCTCGGTCTCCGGTGACTACGCGCTCTGCGCGATCAACACGAGCGCCAACTTCGTCGACACCTCCGGGGATCTCCTCGTCGTCGACATCGCCTCCCAGACCATCGTTCGCACCATGCCGCTCGGCGGCCAGCCGGACAGCGTGGCGGTCAGCCCCGACGGGCAGTTCTGCGCCATCGCCATCGAGAACGAGCGAGATGAGGACGACCCTGCGACCGGCGGTGCGCCTCCGCAGCTGCCCGCTGGCTACCTCGTCATCATCGATCTGATCGGGCACGACCCGAACAACTGGACGCTCCGGACGGTCGACCTGACCGGGATCGCGGACCTCTACCCCGAGGACCCCGAGCCCGAGTTCGTCGACATCAGCGCCCTGAACATCTGCGCTGTGACCCTGCAGGAGAACAACCACATCGTGCTGGTGGAGCTCCACTCGGGCGCGGTCGTGTGGGACTTCTCGTGCGGGACGGTGGACCTCGTCGACATCGACACCAACGAGAACGGTCTCATCGAGCAGAACACCTCCCTGACCGCCGTGCCGCGTGAGCCGGACGCCGTCACCTGGATCTCGCCCTTCACCCTCGCGACGGCGGACGAGGGCGACCTCAACGGCGGGAGCCGCGGCTTCACGGTCTGGTCCATCTTCGGTCGGACCGAGATCGAGACCGGTAACTTCCTCGAGCACATGACCGCGGCCCTCGGCCACTACCCCGAGGAGCGCTCGGAGAACAAGGGCAACGAGCCCGAGGGCGTCGAGTACGCATCCTATGGCGGCTTCGACTTCCTCTTCGTCGGTTCGGAGCGCGCTGGCGTGGTGTCGGCTTACCTCCTCGATCGCTCGAGCGCCTCGGGGCTCGGCCTCGGGATGGAACTCTGGGACGTGATGCCCGCCGGCGTGGGTCCGGAGGGCCTGCTGGCCATCCCGGCCCGTGACCTCTTCATCGTCGCCAACGAGAAGGACGACCGCGGGGACAAGCTCCGCGCGTCGCTCATGATCTACGAGTACGGCTTCGCGGACGCTGACTCGGCCCTCTATCCGCAGTTCGGTGACGCGACCTGGGACCCGACGAACGGCGGCGCACCGCTGGCCTCCCTCGGGGCTCTCTCTGGCATGACCGCGTCGCCCTTCGCCCCTGGCGGAGATGAGGCGGTCTTCGGTGTGCACGACAGCTTCTACGGCCGCTCGAGCGTCTACTTCGGTGGGCCCTTCTTCCAGAACAACGTCTCCGTCGTCTACGGCCTCGGCGGCGTCTGGCCGATCGAGGACACCTACGGCCGACTCGAGAACGCGCTGCAGCGCGTGAAGTTCGCGCTGCCGAACACGCCCGAGTTCCAGATCGGCGACATCATCAATGCAGACGGAACGGTGAACCTCGACCTCGAGGGCATCGGCGCGACCGTCGACGGCAGCGGTGATCCGGTCTTCTACGTCGTGTCCGAGGGGACCGGCAACCTCTCCGGCGGCGTGAGCGATCCCAACGATCGGCCCTTCGAGCGCCCGAACGTCATCCTCGAGCTGAAGATCGCGTCGACGCCCCTCGGCGGCGGCGGTCCGATCAACGCCACGCTGGAGATCACCCGGGTGATCGGCCTCCCCTTCGCGCTGCTCGCGGAGCAGCTCCGCTTCGGTCTCGAGGGCGTGTGCGTCGGCAACGACGGAGCCCTCTACGTCTGCTTCCAGCGGGCGTGGCAGGGCTTCGGTGACCCCGCTGACCGCGCACGGATCGGCCGGTTCGACCTCTCGACGGGCCAGTGGGGCTTCGCCTACTACCCGCTCGAGGCGCCCGCGTCCGCGAACGGCGGCTGGGTGGGCCTCTCCGAGATTGCCAACGTCGGAGACGGCCGCCTCGCGGTCATCGAGCGTGACAACCAGGGCAACGTGGACGCCGCGATCAAGCGAATCTACTCCTTCGACCCCGCCTCGGTGACCTTCACGGCTGACCCGTCGGTGACGCCGCACACGCTGGCGAAGACCATGGAGTTCGACGTGCTCACCTCTGGCCTCTTCGAGGCCGTCAGCGTGCCCCCGCTCGAGAAGCTCGAGAGCATGGTCATCGCGCCGAACGGCGACGTCTGGATCGCCAACGACAACGATGGTGTGGACGACAACAGCGGTGAGACCTGTGTCCTCCCGATCTACGGGCTCTTCGACTGAGCTGCCCCCCGCCCAGGGATAGGAAGGGCACCCTCCGGCTGTAGTGGAGGGTCCCGAGTGCTTTGCGCCGCGCCCGCTTCCGTAGCAGGGGGCGCGGCGCCCCCATGTGGCTCCGATGGAGACTCGGGGTGCGACGATATGGGCGCGGGAGCACTCGTAGGGCGTTGGAGCGCTCTGGAGGGGGTTGCAGGGCTGGGATGCTGGGGGACAATAGGGGAGGCGCTGGAGGACCCGAGAGACCCGGCGCCCCACGCCCCATGATTCGATCGCTTCCCATCATCGTCGGTCTCGTCCTCGCGGCGCCTGCGGTTCCAGCCCTGGGCCAGAACGCGCGCGCGGTCCCCATGGCGCGCACGCGGGCTGCGACCCCTGCGGGCCCTTCGACCTTCGCCCAGCAGCTGTTCGTGGTCTCCAACTGGCACGCAGAGCTGCGGGTGGTGCTGACCGAGCAGATCGGGACCGGCGCGGACCTCTACCTCCGCAAGGGCGCGCCCCCGACCCTGACGGAATGGGACGCGCGCTCCCGCACGAACGGCACCTCGAACGAGGTCATCGTCCTCGACGCCGGCTCGGTCCCCGCCCTTGAGTCGGGCATCTGGTACGTCGGCGTTCACAGGCCTGCGGGCACGGCCTACGACCTGGACATCGAGCGCGGGTCCAAGGCCTCATC
>CAZEFP010000229.1:0-5806 GCA_964511565.1 uncultured Planctomycetaceae bacterium | reverse complement strand
TCTCGGCGCACTGCTTCTTAAGCGCGCCATGACGCTCGAGCTGCTCCTCGGGGGTGAGGCCCACCGCCGCCTCGATCCGGAGCTCCCCTGAGGTCCGGTGGACCATGGCCACCACGGCGTGCTGTAGGTGGGTTCCCTCGACCAGGGCAGCCAGGACGGGCTCCAGGACGGAGAGCGGCTCCAGGCTCCCCACGAGGATCTGGTTGATGGCGAAGAGCAGGCGGAGGTCGCTCTCGAGGGGCTGGCTGGGGAGGGGCACGGATCCAGGGGGAGGAGGTCGCAGGCGGCGGGCCAGATCCTACATTCGCGTAGGTCTAATCGGGCAATCCTACGTCGATGTAGCATCAAGGGGGCATCAAGGAGTCGTTAGCCCTTTTCCGGTAAAGGGTTTACGCCTCCTCCCACGTTCAGGCACGGCGTTTGCTTTCTTCGCGCAGGCATGGACCCTCGGACCGACATCGAATGCGACCTGACCCCCTGTGGACGCTTGCTCCACGGCCTCCTCGGGCTCGCGACCGGTGCGGTGCGTCGGCCAGGTCCGGGCGGGATCTTGGATCACGACCCGCGGGGCGAGGGGGGTGGAAAGGTGACGGGTTCGATGGGGAATCCAGAGCCCGACACTTCCCTCGCCCGGCGGGCCTGATCGAGAGCCCGTCGACGCCTGCTCCGGCAGGCGTCAGAGAGAGAGAAAGACGAAACGGAGGCTCGCCGTGCAACGGCAAGCCTCCGCGGAATCAGAGTCAGTTTGATTCGGGGGCGCAGGGGGTGTTGCTAACTCCTGCGCTCCCATCTCTCCTCCGCAGAGGAGACCGACACCCGTAGTTTGAAAAAGACCCCACCCGCTGCCGCGTCAATCTGCCATTTTTTTTGGGCGCGGCGGTGGAGAGGGTCTCCGGGCAGACGCCGCAGGAGGTCAGCGCCGCTGCGCTCCGGCGGCGTCGAGAACCGACGCCGCGACCGCTCCTCCGAGCGCCTTTGAACCTGCGCGGGTGAAGTGCACGTCGGCGGGCTTCTGGAGAGAGGGCTCCGCGGCCGTGATGAAGCCGAAGAGGTCATTCACCCGGACGCCCTCGGCTCCCATGACCTCGAGGGCGAGGCGGTTGTATTCCACGGCGTCGGAGGGCTCACGGTAGGGGCGCAGCTCACCCTCGGGGACCGGGGTCGTCGTGGCGAAGATCAGGCGGGCGCCTGACGCCTTCAGGCGTCGCGTGATCTCGAGCAGCTGGCGCTGATAGCGCTCGGGGCTGGCCTGGTGTGGGTCCAGGGGGTCGTTCGAGTTCCTGCCGGAGTCCGGGTCCACGCGCTTCATGTCGTGGAGCCCGAAGTTGAAGTGGATCACGTCGAAGGGGCCTACCTCCATGGCGAGCCCACGCCCGATGGACCCCACCCCCTTGTTGGTGCCCTCGCAGTTCTCCGGCCTCGGGCTGGCACCGTCCGCTCGGTTGCGCATTGGCCGGACCACCTCGGCCACCCCCTCGAGTTCTTGCCGGACGAAGGGCGTGTATCCGATGGAGATGGAGTCACCGAGGATGAGGACCCGGTAGGGCGGCACCAGCGCCGGCAGCTGCGGATCCTCGGCCGCCGGGTCCCCGGAGGAGGCGCACGCAGCGGCGAGGATGAGCGCGAACGGGAGGAGTAGCTTGGGGAAGGAGGAGCGCATGCCCCATGGGAACCCGATCCTCCGGGGAGCGCCACCCTCGTCGCCGCACCTCACCTGGCGCCCACGGTCACATGCCGTCGATGATCCCGTTCAGGGTCGCGCTCGGCCGCATCGCTCGGGCGCAGGCCTCGTCGCTGGGGTGGAAGTACCCGCCGATCTCCACGGGGGCCCCCTGGGCGGCCAGCAGCTCGGCGCAGATCTCCGCCTCGGCGGCCGCGAGGCTCGCCGCGATGGGCTTGAACCGCGCCTGGAGCTCGGCGTCATCCGTTTGTGCCGCGAGCGCCTCGGCCCAGTACAGGGCGAGATAGAAGCTGGAGCCTCGGTTGTCGATCTCGTTGACCTTCCTGGAGGGGTAGCGAGCGTTCTCGAGGTAGGCGCCCACGGCCTGATCGAGGGCCGCCGCGAGGGCCGCGGCGCTTCCCGAGCCGCTCGACTCCGCGGCCTTCTCGATGGAGGGGACGAGGGCGCAGTACTCGCCGAGGGAGTCCCACCGCAGGTGGCCCTCGCCGAGGAACTGGGCCACGTGCTTGGGGGCAGAGCCGCCGGCGCCGGTCTCGAACAGGCCGCCGCCTTCGAGGAGCGGGACGATGGAGAGCATGCGAGCGCTCGTCCCGAGCTCGAGGATGGGGAAGAGGTCCGTCAGGTAGTCCCGTAGCACGTTGCCCGTCACCGAGATGGTGTCCTCGCCGCGGCGCACTCGCTCGAGGGAGGCGCACATGGCGTCGACCGGCTTCAGCATCCGGATGTCGAGGCCCTCGGTGTCGTGGTCCTCGAGGTACACGTCGACCTTCTTGAGGAGCTCCGCGTCGTGACCGCGCGCGGGGTCCAGCCAGAAGATGGCGGGGGCGCCGGTGGCCCGGGCGCGGGAGACGCCGAGCTTGACCCAGTCGCGGATGGACACGTCCTTGGTCTGGCACATCCTGAAGATGTCGTCCTTCTCCACGGACTGCTCCAGGAGGACGGTGCCCTCGGCGTCGACCACGCGGATCGTGCCGGTTCCCGCGGCGAAGAAGGTCTTGTCGTGGGACCCGTACTCCTCGGCTTTCTTGGCCATGAGGCCGACGTTGGAGACGCTGCCCATGGTGGCGGGGTCGAACTGCCCGTTGGCCTGGCAGTCCTCGATGACCGCCTGGTACAGGGTGGCGTAGCTGCGGTCCGGGATCAGGGAGACCGTGTCCTGCAGCTCGTCGTCGCGGTTCCACATCTTGCCGCCGTCGCGGACCACGACCGGCATGGAGGCGTCGATGATGACGTTGTTGGGGACGTGCAGGTTCGTGATGCCCTTCCGGGAGTCGACCATCGCGAGGTCCGGGCCGCTCTCGTAGCAGGCCTCGATGTCGCGCTCGATCTCGGCGCGCTGGTCCTCGGGGAGCCGCTCGAGCTTGTCGAGGAGATCCTGGAGGCCGTTGTTCAGGTTGACGCCAATGGAGGCGAGCGCGTCGGCGTGCTTGTCGAGGGCCGCTCCGAAGAAGACAGAGACGCAGTGGCCGAACATCGCGGGGTCCGACACCTTCATCATGGTCGCCTTGAGGTGCAGGGAGAACAGCACCCCCTCCTCCTTGGCGCGGCCGATCTCCTCCGCGAAGTAGGCGCGCAGCGCGGCGGCCTTCATGCGAGACGTGTCGATCACCTCGCCCGCGAGGAGCTCGATGCCGTCCTTGAGGACCTCGGCCTCGCCGCTGGCGGGGACGAACTCGATGCGCGCCGTGGTGGGGGCAGGGAGGGTCATCGACCGCTCGCTCCCGAAGAAGTCGTCGCCCTGCATGTGGGCGACCCTGGCCTTGGAGCCGGCCTCGGGCCAGGGCTTCATCATCCGGTGGGGGTGCTTCTGCGCGAAGGCCTTCACGGACTTCGCCGCCCGGCGGTCCGAGTTGCCCTCGCGGAGCACGGGGTTCACCGCGGAGCCGAGCACCGCGCCGAAGCGGCGCTGCAGCTCCCGCTCCTCGTCGGTCTTGGGCTCCTCGGGGTAGTTCGGCACGTCGAAGCCCTGGGCCTGCAGCTCGGCGATCGCGTCCTGCAGCTGGGGGATCGAGGCGCTGATGTTGGGGAGCTTGACGATGTTGGCCGCGGAGGTCTTCGCGAGCTCCCCGAGCCGAGCGAGCTCGTCGGGAATGCGCTGGTCCTCGGTCAGCCCCTCCGGGAAGTTCGCCAGGATCCGTCCCGCCAGGGAGATGTCCGCCGTCTCGATCTCGACGCCCGAGCCCTTCATGAAGGCGCGGACGATGGGCAGGAGGGCGTGGGTGGCCAGGGCCGGGGCTTCGTCGATCTTGGTCCAGGTGATCGTGGCGGAGGACATGGTCTTCAGGTGGGGCCGGGGAGGAGGCTCGAGTTCGAGGCAGAGAGATTAGTCGCAACGCGCCTGCGGGCCGCCCCGGGGGCCGAGGTTTCATGACGTTTCGGGCAATCGCCCGGTGTTCGCGCGGACTGGCCGCGGTCCCGAGGGCTCCGGCGTCCATCTGCCCGCCGGCCCGTGGTCTTTTGGATCACGGGCGCGGAACCCAGCCCGTCCATGGGGGTTCCTCCGCGTGCAGGTCGCCAAGGGTGACCCCGGCACGCCCCCGGACCCGGCGATCCCGTCCCTCCCCATGCCATGAGCCCCGTACTGCGATCCGCGTTCCCGACCCTTCTCGTGCTCGTGGGGGCCGCCCTGGCCTCGGTACCGACGGCTCCGCCCGCCGCCTCCCCGCCGCGAGACGGGCTCCCCGAGCGTCCGAACATCCTGTTGATCCTCTCGGATGACCAGAGCTGGAGCGGGCTCTCGGTCCCCATGCACCCCACCGAGCGCGGGGCCTCCGACGATCGACAGCGGACCCCCAGGATCGCCGAGCTCGCCGCCGCGGGCATGCGCTTCTCCCAGGGTTACTCGCCGGCCCCCGTCTGCTCTCCGTCGCGAGCCTCGATCCAGACGGGCAAGAGTCCTGCGCGGCTGCGCTGGACCAAGGCGGCCAGGTCCATGACCGCCGACGACGGGTATCGATTGATCCCGCCGGTCAGCGCCCGGTCGCTCCCGCAGGCAGAGGTCACCGTGGGGGAGGTGCTCAAGGGTGCGGGGTACACCACGGCGCACTTCGGCAAGTGGCACCTCTCCGGTGGAGGGCCTGGAGATCACGGTTACGACGCCCATGACGGTGACACGAGCAACGGCGACGCCGCCCCGTTCGTGGACCCCAACCCCGTGGACATCTTCGGGATGGTGGAGCGGACGGAGGCCTTCATGGAGAAGGCCAAGGCCGACGGGCGCCCGTTCTTCGCCCAGCTCTCGTTCCACGCCCTTCACTACCCCCAGAACGCGCGGGCCTCGTCTCTCGAGCGCGTCAAGGCGCGGGGCGGTTGGAGGAGCGACAAGGACCTCCAGCGCGCGGCCCTCGCCGAGGACCTGGACGACGGCGTGGGGCGGCTGATGGCGGCGCTGGACCGGCTGGAGCTCGACGACTCGACGGTGGTCATCTACACGTCGGACAACGGCGCCGGCGGGAACCGGAACGGCCTGCTCGCCGGCGGCAAGGGCGGCCTGGGAGAGGGGGGCATCCGCGTCCCCTTCATCGTCCGCGCGCCCGGCGTGAAGGCGAACTCCTGGTGTCACGAGCCGGTGGTGGGCTTCGACTTCTTGCCCACGTTCGCCGACCTCGCGGGAAAGAGGGAGGGGCTCCCGAAGGACCTCGAGGGGGCGAGCTTCGTCCCACTGCTGACCGATCCAGGGTCGCGGCTGTCGCGGCCAGGACCGGGGCTGGTGTTCCACTTCCCGCACTACCAGGGCAGCGCAGGGCCCCAATCCACGCTGCGCGAAGGGGACCTGAAGGTGACGCTGTTCCACGAGACGGGGGAGGTCACCCTCCATGACCTCCGTTCCGACCCCGGCGAACAGCGTGACCTCTCGGGGCAGCGGCCCGAGGAAGCCGCGCGCCTCAAGCTGGTTCTACAGGCGCACCTCAAGGAGCTGGGCGCCGAGTTCGGGCGACCGAACCCGAACCACGATCCTGCCGTCGAGCCCACGAATCGGAAGGAGCGGAAGGGAGCCCGGGAGGAGGCCCGCGATCGGAAAGGGCGCGCCGGGCGAGGCACAGGCCGCCGCGGTGACCGCGGCGCGGCACGTGGGGAAGAGAGTGGTCCCGGCGGTGAGGGCGGCCGGGGCGGCGGCGAGCCGCG
>CAZEFP010000228.1:0-5827 GCA_964511565.1 uncultured Planctomycetaceae bacterium | reverse complement strand
CGAAGCTCTCCCAGGGCACGCCGATCTTCGCCGAGCGCCTGGCTGAGTTCGAGGACTCGGGGGACCACTCCTCGAGCCCGAAGGGCCGCCTCGACGACTTCGAGGACCACTTCTGCGACGGCGAGGAGGGCCGCCCGTCCTCCTTTGATGGCTTCCAGGAGATGTTCGCCGAATTCCTCGCCGGCTTTGACCCCGAGCGGCCTGAGCCCTGGACCAAGCGCTACCGCTCGGGCTTCGCGAAGATGGAGAAGGGGGACTGGGTCTACGACGAGCCCACCTGGACCTGGGACTGGAATCGCGCGGAGCCGGTCTTCGGTCAGAACCAGGCGCGCGTGGCGGGCCTGCTCCTGGCGGAGCACGGGGACCGCAAGGCCGCGATCCGCGCCCTCGTATGGGCGAGGGCGGTGGACGGCTACGACCGCCGGATCGCTGCGGGCCTGGAGCAGGTGCTCGGAGCGCCCTCACGCCCCAAGGCGAGCGAGCGAGAGGCCCTCTGGGTCACCGCCCACGAGCGCCGCGGGGAACCCTTCCACGGGGTGCTGCTGAACGACCCCGGGCCGTCCTTCGCCACCGCCTTGCCGGCGGTCTGGGAGTACCACGAGCAGCTCCTGGCCGCGGCTCGGACGCTCGGGGACGCCGGGCTGGAGGGGAGCAGCGCTCGCCTCGGTCTTGAGGCTCGCCGCGTGGCGGCCTGGGCCGGCATCCGGTCCGACGCCGAGGCTTCACCGGAGGGGCCGCAGGCCGAGCCCTTGCCCGGGTTCGCGGTGGAGCTTGGGGGCTGGGAGGATGAGGAGCTGACGGGCCTCGACGACAACCGGCCCGAGGGCCTCTACCGGATCGAAGCGGACGGGAGCCTGCTCCTGGGCCGTCGCGAGCGGCAGGCCGGGACGGGCGACATGGAGCGCCGGGGCGGCGGGCGGTCGTTCCTGCGGGCTGATCGCTGGATGCTCCCCGGGTCCTACTCGGTGTCCACCCGGGTCGCGTTCACCACGGGCTCCAACTCGTCCCTGGCGGTGGTGGGGTGGACGAGCCGGGAGCGCAACGTGCGGCTGCGGCTGACGGCGTCCGACGTCTCCTACGCCAGGGGGGAGAAGGAGAGCAGCCCGGAGTTCAAGAGCGTCGGCTGGTCCTTCAACGGGCTGCGGACCAGGGACGGCGGGCTTCCAGGCAGCGCCCGGTCCGGCTCGGTGTCCGTCGGTCGCTCCCAGACCTCCGTCGAGCTGGAGCTGCTGGTGGAAGGCTCGGCGGTGTCCGCGTGGATCGACGGTCAGTACGCGGGCACCTATCACACCATCGACGGGGCGCCGATCGAGGGGTACGTGGGCTTCGGCACGCAGTCCGGGGCGGTCGCTCTCTCCCCGCCCCTCGCCCGGCGCACCGACGGTGAGCCGGCCCGGGCCGCAGGCGAGACCTCGGACCTGGCCGCGCTCGACCTCGCGAGGGGCACGGGGCCCTCCTTCGAGAAGATCAACAACCAGCGGGTGCTGTTCGAGGGGCAGCGGGCGCCCTCGAGCAACGGCACCCTCGCCCTCTGGATCCCGGCGCACTCGAAGGCAGAGGGAATCCGCCAGCGCAGGGCGGGGGACTCCGGGGACGCCGCCGCGGTGCAGCGCATCGAGAAGGTGGCCGCCTCGCTGCTGGAGCGCATGCGCCGCCGGGACATCGTCCAACCCATGGCGCTCCTGCTCCCCGAACGCCTCGCGACGGCCGTCGGTGAGTCGGGCCTGGCCAGTCGGCTGGCCGAGGCGGCCATGGACCTCCAGCCGCCGGCGATCCTCTACCACCGGGTCGCGGTGGAGGATCCGGCGGATGCCGCGGCCGGCATCGACCAGGGGCGGCGGTGGATCCTCTTCCTGGACGCCTCGGACACCATCCGGGAGGCCCAGCCCTGGATCGGGGCCGTGGCCCTGGAGAACCCGATCATCGATCACTGGCTCACGGTCTTCCGGGACCACGGGCAGCCGGACCGACCCCTGCCGGAGGTGGTGCGGGACCCCGAGGACGAAGACGAGGAGGACTGAGGCCTGGTCCGCCGCGGCCGCGGCTCCGCCTCAGCGCACCCGGCCGAATAGCCGGAGGTGACGGGGCTTGATCTCGACCCAGGTGAGGAA
The DNA here is from genome assembly GCA_964511565.1 of uncultured Planctomycetaceae bacterium. Classification (GTDB taxonomy): domain Bacteria; phylum Planctomycetota; class UBA1135; order UBA1135; genus Saltatorellus. Next base: position 3,716 of record CAZEFP010000228.1, on the reverse strand, counting down.
GTCGATGGTCCCGAACTCGTGGTCCACCGCTGGGGGGCCGAGCACGAGGCCGCCGTGACGGAGATAGGTGGCGAAGAGCCTGGGGATCTCCACCTGGGCGAGCTGCTCCTCGGTCGGCCATGACACCAGGGGGCAGGCCATGGCGAGCCGCGGGGGCGCCGTGAGCTCGGGGTGGACCTTGCGGTCCCGGACGAGATGGGCGTACAGGGCCACGGCGGGGCGCGGGTCGGTCCCCGTCAGGGAGCTGCATCCGAAGAACGCCTTCACGCCGGTGTGGGCCGCGTACTGGATGAGGCCGTGCCAGAGCAGGAAGAGGACGGTCTTGTCCCGGTGCGCCCGCGCCACACAGGCGCGGCCGAGCTCGGCGGCGCGTTCGAGCGCGTCCTCTGGCAGACCTCCCAGCTCGAACTCCCCTGCGGTGTACCAGCCGTGACCCGCCCGGGCCGCGGCCGCCGTCTGCATCCGATACGTGCCGACCGCTGCGCCGGTCTCGCGCTCCAGGACCATGAGGTGCTGGCACTGTCGGTCGAAGGCGTCGGCGTCCACCCCGGTCTCGTGGGAGCCGGCGAGGCCCTCTCCGAGCTCCACGTTGAAGACCGCGTAGCGTAGCCGGCGGACCATGGCGAGGTCGTCGTCGGTCCGGGCGAAGCGGAGCCGGTACGGCCCGAGGGTCACGTCCGTCGCGGGGATGAGGTGCTGGTCATCCAGCAGCGGGGAGCTGCCAGGATGCCTGAGCTGGCGTTGGTCTTGGTCGGGCACGTCAGGCGACCCTCGCGGGTCGGAGTCCTCGGGAAGGTGTCGGAGCCACCGGTGGCCGCTCCGCGGGACGCCTTGATACTCGAAGGTGCGCGGCGCTGCGCATCAAGCCTTGGTGGGAATTCGCCCGGCTCAAAAGCACCATCGATGTCTCGGGTTCAGCGCTGGTGGGTGCGCTGGGCGGCGAGGTACCGGAGCCACTCGCGGAGGATCCGGGTCACCGGGGTCGGCCTGGCTCCCCGGGCGACGTTCGCCGCGCCGAACTCGAAGGCGAGGCGCCACTGCTGGAAGAGCTTGGCGTAGGCCGTGCGGAGCGATACGGCGGGGTCGTAGATCTCGGTGGGCTCCGAGGTCAGCCCGTTGAGCTCGATGACGCCAAGCCCTTCACCGCGGGCCAGCATCTCGGGGGACGGCGCGCGGAGGTCGAAGCGGCCGAGGTGAAAGCCCTCGAAGCGCCCTGCGATCCGGTTCATCGCCGCGTCCAGCGCCGGGGTGATCAGGTGCTCTCCGTCCAGGAAGACGGCCCCTCGCGCGTGGGTGCCCACCTTGACGAGCGGCACCTGGACCCCCGGCGCCGGGACCTCGTCCGCTCGCGGACCGAGCTCTTCCAGATACACGCTGTGCAGGGCGCAGGCCCGCGGGTCGTCGAGGAGCAGCGCCTCCACGGTTCGTACTCCGTCACCCGTCACCGCGGGCATGTGCTTCACGGTGACGCCGATCACCCGGCCGACGGGGCTGCCGGGTGGGCGCGCGTAGAAGACCCCGAACTCGGGGCCGTCGATCCGCTGCTGGACGATGGCGTCGTGCCGGACCTCCCTGGCCCAGCGCAACAGCGTGGGCTCGTCGGGGACGAGGCGCACCCCCGAGCCTCGCTGGCCAGCATCCGGCTTCAACACCACCGGGAAGTCGGAGCCGAAGCGCTGGAGGAACCCTCGCGCGGCGCGCGCGCGGTCCTCGGGGGTCTGGGTGGAGGAGAGCAGGGTGTGCCCTGCGACCTCCGGCGCGTCGGGGTCGAGGGCCTCGAGGATGAGCGACTTGGACTCGCCCACCACGCCGCTGGCCGGGATCCCGGGGTTGGCGGCGGTCACCACCGCGAGGGAGCGGTGCCGGAGGGCCAGCCAACCGATCCAGAGCAGGACGGGCGGATAGGTGAGGTAGGGAGGCCAGAACTCCCAGCCCTTGAGGCGGAGCCACCGTCCCCGGAGGCGCCTGCGCCCCGCGTGCGTGAACGTGAGGGGGAGGGTGCGATAGAGCTGCAGGAGGACCAGGGCGAGGCCGAGGATCCAGGGCAGCTGTTCGGCCCCCAGGGATCCGACCCGCTCCGCGAGGGCCTGGCCTGCGAAGGCGGCCACCCCGACGAGGAGCGGCGTCCAGAGCAGGCCCGCCAGGGCGAAGAAGCCCGCGAAGGTGACCAGCGGCGTCCTCAGGATCCCGGCGGCCACGTAGGTGGGCAGCCGCAGGCCCGGGGTGAAGCGGGAGAGGAAGATCACCGCGACGCCCTTCCTCAGGAACCAGCGGCTGGCGCGCTCCACGGCGGCCTCGCTCACGACCCAGCGAAGGGGGCGCGCGGCGAGGGCAGGGCGTCCGAGCAGGCGGCCGAGGGCGAACAGCGCCAGGTCGCCGACCAGGATGCCCACGAAGCAGGCGCCGGTGGCCGCGGCGAACCCGAGCCTGCCGTCCGCGACCAGGAGGCCAGCCGCGATGCACGAGAGGTCCTCGGAGACCAGGGTGCCCACGGCCAGGAGCAACAGGACAGCGAGCCAGGCGGGTCCTTCGAAGGGCGGGACCGCCCCCGGGTCGAAGGGCTCCTCGGCCAGGGCGATCCGGTCGGCGGGCGCCTGGTCCCTGGAGAGGGCGACGCCCCCGTCCACGCGGTCGGTGAAGTCCAGCACCAGATCCGCGATTCGCCGGGGCTCGGTCCAGGGGAGGAAGTGCCCCCTGGGCGAGGGGACGATGGTGAGCTCGGCCTGGGGGACGATGCGGGCGTGCTCTCGGGCGGCTGCGAGCGGCACCAGGAAGTCGTCCTCCCCGTGGATGACGAGGGTGGGCGGAGTGAGGGCGCCGAGGATCGGGCGCAGCCGGCGCTGGTCGGTGTCGTGGAAGTTCCTCGCGTACTCGCGGGTCAGCATCCCCCGGTCCATGGCGCCGAAGTGCGGCAGCAGCCAGCGCGCGGCCTCGATGGCGTACAGCTGGAGAGCGTGGAGCCCGTGGTTGAGGGTGTGGTCGCCGAGGAGCTCCAGTTCCTCGACGCCGATGGAGGCCAGGAGGGTCACCGAGCGCGTGCGCCCTGGGGCGAGCTCCGCCAGCTCCAGGGCCACGGCGCCGCCCATGCTGAAGCCCACCACGTGGACCTCCTCGACGCCCAGCGCGTCGAGGAGGGCGTTCGCGTACGCCGCATGGGCGCGCGCGGAGTAGTCCGGCACGCGCCGCCCGGAGGCGCCGAAGCCTGGCAGGTCCGGGGTGATGACGCGTCGGCGGCCTGTGAGGTGCGGCCCCACCTGACGGAAGTCATCGGCGCTCCCCGGGCTCCCGTGGAGCAGCAGCAGCGGTGGCCCTTCACTCGAGCCCGCGTCGAGGAAGGCGAGCTCGACCGTCGCGGAGGTGGCGCTGGCGTCGCCGCGGAAGGCCGGGAGGGTGACGACCTCTCGTCCGGAGGCCCGCGGCGAGGCGGGCTCGGACGGCAGGAGCAGCGTCGCCCCGGAGGCCAGCAGCAGGACCCCGTAGAGCGCCGCGACGATCCAGGGCCACCGCCTCGCCGCTCCACCAGAAGGTGCCCCGTCGCCGAGCCTCTGGGATCCTCGCCCCAGCACCTCGTGCGCGGGCCGGGGCAGCGCGGCGCTGGGGCTGTTCTACGTCGAGCCCTGGAACGAGGACGGGACGAGCAACCACATCCAGGTGCGGCGCCTCAAGGACAAGCTGGGCTCCAAGGCCCTGCCGACCGCCGAGCTTGAGCTGGTGGG
>CAZEFP010000227.1:0-5836 GCA_964511565.1 uncultured Planctomycetaceae bacterium | reverse complement strand
CCCGTCCACCGTGAGGCGCACCTCGTGGATGTCCAGGCTCGGGTTGACCTCGACGCAGAGCTGGTAGAGGAGGTCCTCCACCATGAGCGGGTCCTCCGGGAAGAGCCGCTCGAGGCGCGCCTCGAGGTCCCCGCGGAACTCCGGCATGCACGCCTCGATGATCATCCGCCGGTAGCCCGCGCGGCCGAGGCCGGGGCGGTCCCGCAGCGTCAGCGCCCCCTCGTCCAGCGCGAGGATCTGCACGAAGCAGTCCGCGAGGTCGAAGTAGCGGAAGTAGCTTCGCTCGGGGGCTGTACTGGACACGGTGAGCGGGGAGGGGGGGTGGGAAGGGGCGCCACTGGGCGCGGAACCGTTTGTTCGGAGTTCGACGGCACCGATCTTGACGCAAGACTGCGCCAAGCCCGATCTGACGCACCCGTTGCGGCGCTTCTGGTCCGGAAGCGGGACGCGCAGCGTGCCCGGCCGCGTGGCGGGACCTAGACTGGCCCCGCGATGTCCTCCGAAGACGACTTCAAGTTCCTCGTCAAGCTCGTTCACCACGGCCACCTGGAGCGAGAGCAGGCAGAACCGCTCCTGGCGCTCCTCAAGGCGGGCACACCGCTCCCTGAGCTGCTCCTGACGCTCCCGGGATGGGACGAGGAGCGCGTGGATCGGATGATCCGCACCGACGCCGGCGAGCGTCCTGAGGTCACCGGTCACGAGGTGCTGGCGTCCCTGGGGGTGGGGGGGACGGCGCGCGTCTTCCGGGCCCGGGAAAAAAAGACCGGGCGCCAGGTGGCGCTGAAGATCCTCGAGTCGAGCTACGCCTCGAACCCCGTGGAGGTCAAGGCGTTCGTGGAGGAGGCGCGGCTGCTGCAGCGCCTGGACCACCCCGGCCTCGTCAAGGGGTACGGACCGGCCAAGTCCCAGGACCAGCTCCTCTCCCGTATGGAGGTGGTGGAGGGCAGGACACTGCTCGAGTACCTCGATGACGGGCACCTCTTCCAGGAGGACTCCGCCTTCAAGATTGTCCTGGAGGTGGCCGAGGTGCTCGCCTACATGGCGACCGAGGGGCTGGTCCACCGGGACGTCAAGCCCGGCAACATCATGCTCACGGACTCCGGGCGGGTGAAGCTCATCGACCTCGGCTTCTGCGCCGCCCAGGACGCGAAGGACGGCGAGGGGACGGCCCGGGGCACCGCCCAGTACCTCTCGCCCGAGCAGGCCGAGGGGGGCGCGAGCGCGGACATCCGCAGCGACATCTACTCCCTCGGGGTGACGCTCTACCAGCTCACCATCGGGAAGCTGCCCTTCGACGGGGATGAGAGCGAGGACGTGCTGCGCCAGCACGTGATGGAGAAGCTCTCGTCCCCCGAGCTGAAGGGGCGCGGGCACTCTCCCTACCTCCAGTACTTCATCGAGAAGATGATGTCGAAGGAGGCCGACCTCCGATATCAGGACTGGCCCGAGCTGGTGACCGACATCGAGGAGCAGGTCCGGGGGGCGGAGAGCCTGGACTTCAAGGCGTCGGCCAGCGACGGGCGCGGTCGCCGCAGGGTGAAGTCCACCGGTCGCTCCAAGCGGAGAGGGTGATCGATTGACCGACCGCGCGCAGGCCGACCCCGTGGGTGCGGGTTCCGGGCCGGACCCCGGACTGGAGGGGGTCGTGCCCTTCCAGTTCTCCTGTCACCGCTGCGGTCACTGCTGCACCGGCGGGGAGGGGTACGTGTGGCTGGCGGAGGGCGAGGCCGAGGCCATGGCGGTGGCGCTGGACATGACCGCGGAGGCGTTCCGGGAGCGGCACGTCCGGACGGCCCCGGATCCAGGCGAGCCCGGCGTCATGCGAGAGGCGCTCCGGGAGCGGAGCGAGGGGGACGGGGGCCGGTGCACGCTCCTGGAGGGGAACAACCACTGCTCCGTCTACGGGGCCCGACCCCAGCACTGCAAGACCTTCCCGTACTGGCCCTCGGTCATGGGGACCGAGGACGGCTTCGAGCGCGCCCGCGCCACCTGCCCGGGGATCCGCGTGGAGCCCACCGAGGAGCAGCGGCGGGAGGGGGCGCGGCAGCTCGCGGCGATCTACGCGGAGCTGGACGAGCTCCTGGACGCGGTGCGGCCCGTGTGCCTCGCCCGCGGGATCTGCTGCCGCTTCGAGGAGGCGGATCATGTCCTCTACTCCACCGGGCTCGAGGCGGACCACGCCGCGGCGACGCTCCCGGAGGCCCCTGCACCCGAGGCGGAGGGGCGCTGCCCGTACCACGTCGCGGGCAAATGCACCGCGCGGGAGGCCCGGCCCCTGGGGTGCCGGACGTACTTCTGCGACCCCTCCATGCAGGACGCGCTGGAGGCCACCCACGAGCGCTTCCTCGCGCGCATCCGGGAGGTCGAGCGCTCCCTTGGCTACCCCGCGGTCTACGCCCCGTTCCCCGCGCTCCTGGCGGACCGCGGCGTGGGACAACCGGGGAAGAACTCGGCGCCAGGGCCGTCTTCATCGACATGCACCCCCTGAAGAAGGAGAACCTGGAGGCTCGCCGGTCGCGGGAGGGGCGCGGCGCCTTGATGGTGCTGGTGTTGCTCGTCGTGGCCTTACTCGCGGCCGCGGGGTTCAAGGCGCTGTCGCTTCTCCCCGGAGACTGGACGGAGGGGTCGCGAGAGGCGCCGGTCCGGCCGGAGCTCGCGGCCCCGGCTCCGGCCCTCGCCCCTGAGGTGGCGGCGTCAGGTCCCGAGCTGGCGGGCGAGCCCGAGGCCTCCGACGAACGCCCCTACGACCTGAACGATCAAGCCATCGCGGCGCTCGAGGCGGGGCGCCTGGACGAGGCCGTGGCGCTCCTCGAGGAGGCGACCGCGGCGCGGCCGGACGTGGCGACCTTCGGGGCCAACCTCGGGGAGGCGTACCTGCGGCGCGCGCAGGCCCGCGGGAAGAGCGGCGCGGACGGGGCCTACGACGACTACGCGGCCGCGCTGCGGTGGATCGAGGACCCCGAGCGGCGCGCGCTGGTGGAGGAGCTGCTCGAGCGGTCCCGGCGGATCCGGGACGAGGAGCGGGACTTCGTGGTGGAGCCGACGCTCCACTTCACGTTTCGCTACGACGGCTCGAGGGAAGGGGTGACCGAGGGGGTGGAGCGGCTGAAGGTCCTCCTCGAGGACACCTACCAGGAGTTCGGCGAGCAGTTTCGCCGTCGGCCGGTGGAGGCGGGGGAGGGGCGCATCGAGGTGGTGCTCTACGACGCGAAGGGCTTCGACAAGGTCACCGGCCTCGGCGACTGGGCCGGCGGAGTGTTCGACGGCAAGATCCGGGTGCCGGTGGAAGACCTGCGCAGCGAGCTGCGCTTCGCCCGCGTCAAGGGCGTGCTGCGCCACGAGACCGCCCACGCGTTCACCCGCTCCATCGGCGGCGCCAGGGTCCCCGCCTGGCTCAACGAGGGCGTCGCGCAGTGGCTCGAGGACCCGGCCCGCCGCGCCAGCGACGTGGGCGTCGCGAGGGCGCGGCTGGCGTCGTCGACGCTGTTCCCGCTCTCGCGCCTCAACGGCAACCTCGTGGGCTGGGAGGATCGCGCCGAGGTCGCGCGCGCCTACGACCAGGCCCTGGCCTTCGTGGATCACCTCGCGGTCCAGTACGGGCCCGACCTCGTCTTCTCCATGATCGCGGCCTGTCGCGGTGGTGGGGTCGAGGGAGCCGCCGCCCACTTCAAGGAGCGCACGCTGGTGGACCTCGATCCGGTCCTCGGCGATCTGGCCGATTCCCTGACGCGCTGATCCCTCCCGCGTCGTCGGCCCCGGGGCGTCACCCATGGAGCACCCATCCGTCCGCCAAGCGCTGGCGGCGCGGGCACCGAGCCTTCGGCGGCGGAATCCGCAGAGGGCTTCATTGGGACATTCGAATCGAGAACCCACGCCAGGCCCCCAGGAGCGGTCGGGCGGGTCGACGCGGGCGGCGCGCCTGACCTGCTGCGCGGCAGGGCACCTCGCGGAGCCCCGCCGCCGAACCCTGGCCCGCGCGATCACCGACCTGGGGCTCGCGCGGGTCTCCCGGCTCGGACCCAGGAGCCTGGCGGCGGAGTGCGGATTGACTCGATCCCAGGCGCAGCGGCTCGCCGCGATGTTCGAACTCGGTAGAGAAGTGGAGCGGTCGGGGGCCGGCGGAGGCGCCCATGTGCGCCGGCCAGCGGACGCGGTGCGGCTGCTCGCGCCCGAGTTGCGAGGCCTCGAGGTGGAGTCCTTCCGTGTCCTCGTCCTGGACGTGCGACGCAGGGTCATCGGCAACGAGGAGGTCAGCCGAGGCACCCTCGACGCGACCCTCGTCCACCCGCGGGAGGTGTTCCGCCCGGCGCTCCGATTGGGGGGAGCATCCCTCCTGCTGGCCCATAACCACCCTTCCGGCGATCCGGAGCCGAGCCCCCAGGACTGGAGCGTCACCCTGCGCCTCGTCCGGGCCGGTCGCTTGCTCGGAGTTCCCGTGACCGATCACCTCATCCTCGCCGGGCCTCGGTGGGTCTCGTTGGGGCGCCGGGACCGGTGGCCTCGGACCCGGGAGGTGGGGGGACGCGGGTCCAACGCGGCGGCCTCCTGAACGGCCCCGAACCCGCAGATCCTGGCCCAAGGAGATCGTGAGGCGACGGGGGCTGGCGGGTAACCTGTACGGCCCCTGGAGATAGGCCCGTGCCAGGCCTCTCCCCCCGTCTCGACCCGCTCTCCTGAGCCCAGAACCCCCACATGGACTATCAGTACGCCCTGCGCTTCGAGACCGGTGAGCGCCGCGGCGAGGTCGTCCCGATCCTCGTCGACGCCGCCGCTGGCGGAGTGTTCACCGTCGGGCGCCGGCCAGGCAACTCCTTGCAGGTGACGGACGGCTCGGTCTCGGGCAAGCACGCGGAGATCCTCGTGGACGCGGCCGGCGTCGCGATCCGTGACCTCGGGAGCACCAACGGCACCCTCGTCGGTGGCCAGAAGGTCACCGAGGCGGGCCTCCAGCACCTGGGGCGGTTCTCCCTGGGGGCCGTGGAGTTCACGCTCCTGGACCAGGCCCAGGGCGCCCCGGACCCCGGCGGGTTCGGCGGCGAGGAGCTGATGTTGGAGGAGCCCGAGGAGCTCGTCCTCGAGGAGCCGACCGCCGCCCCGATGCCCACCCGTCGGGCCGCACCGGCCCCCGCTCCGGCCCCGCGGCCCGTGCCCGCTGCCGCGCCGGCCGCTGCCCCCGCGTCGCCGCCGGTGACGGTGGAGATGGCGGATGAGGAGGAAGAGTCCCTCGTGATCACCGCGGACGACCTGGCACGGTCCCGCAAGAGCTCGAAGCTGGGCCCGGTCCTCGTGGTGGTGCTCGCCCTCGCGGGCGGCGGCGCCTGGTGGTGGATGGGCCAGAAGGCCGATGAGGGGGCGGGAGCCTCGGGCGCCTCCATGGCCGTCGCCCAGGTCGCCGGCAACCTGATTCGAACCGGCTACTCCTTCGAGAAGTCCGAGGGCTGGACCGTCGACGAGACTCGCGCCGCCCTCTGGGACCCCTCGCGTGGCGCCCGCCGGAGCGGGCGGAACGGGATCCGCACGGAGCTCTACGGGGGGGACGTGGCGGTCATCGCCTCCGACCCCATCCGACTCAACGCCGCGACGCGCAGCGTGCAGGCGGTCGCCCAGGTACGCGGCGACCAGGGTGCCGCGGCGAGGCTCGGCCTCCGCTTCTCCGGCTCGGGCGAGGGGAGCCCCTCGGTCACGGTGTGGTCCGAGGCCCTCCCCGGGACCGAGGACTGGACGGAGCTCGTGCTGCAGGGCAGCGCGCCACGGGGGCTCGACCGGGCGAGCGTCGTGGTGCGAGGTGAGGGCAGCGGTGCGCCGCGCCCCGACGAGGACGCCGGCGACGCCGAGT
>CAZEFP010000226.1:0-5848 GCA_964511565.1 uncultured Planctomycetaceae bacterium | reverse complement strand
CTGGCTGCCACCCGCGGAGGTGGGATACATCTTCACGACGGCGCCCGCCATGGGGGAGCCGTTCGGGCCGAGGACCATGCCCGCCACCACGGCGCCCTTCTCGAGCTGAACCGAGGGGGCCTTGAACTCCTGCCCCTCGGCCACGATCAGGTCCTTGACGTACCTGACGGCGTAGTCGCGGTGCCGGACCACGAGCTGGTAGTTGGCCGGGGTCAAGGCTGTGAGCCTGAAGGTCCCGTCTGCCCCGGACTTGGCGGAGGTCTCCGTGGCGTTGCCGGGGGCGGCCGCGCCGAGGGACTGCCAGAACAGGTCGTCCGACCACTCCTTGTCATGGGTCTCGATCACGGCGCCCTGGAGGGGCTGCCCGCCCTCACCGAGGACCGTCCCGACGATGCTGCCTCCGCGGGTCATGCGGACGACGACGCCCGAGAAGTCCGTCCCGGTCTGGACCTGGAAGGGCTCGGAGCTGGTCTCCGCGTACCCCGCGGCGATCGCCTCGACGATGAACTCACCGGCCTTGGGCGCGAGGACCTCGAACCGGCCACCGGTGTTCTCGAAGCGCGCCTTCGTTCCCGGCACCGCGGACGAGAGGCCTTCGCTGTTGGCGATGGCCTGGCGGAGCTGGACCTCGAAGCGGTTGACGGGCTTGCCGCTGGAGAGGTCGACGACCTGGCCGGAGACCATCGGGAGGGGCTGGAGGGTGATGGACACGTCCATCTCACCCGAGTCGACCCGGGTACGGGCCTCAGGCTTGTAGCGCGGGTGGCGCGCCACGAGCTGATAGGGGCCCGGGTTGATGTCTGCGATCTCGAACTCTCCGGTCTCGCCCGTCTTGGACGTGGTGGCCGAGCGCGCCTTGACGTTGTTGACCGAGTAAGCCTCGATCGTCACGTCAGCGATCGCCTCGCCCGTGCTCGCAGAGATCACCGTGCCGGCGATGAGCGATGCCACCTCGAGCACGAAGTCCTTCTCGGTGTCTTTGCCCGCGAGGACCGAGATACCGAGCTCGGTGATCGAGCCGTAGCCGTCCGCGGAGATGCGCATGGCGTAGTTAGCATCCGGCGCCACGTTGTTGAAGCTGTACAGGCCGTTCTCGTCGGACTCGACCTCGACGGCGCCGTTGGTCTGATTCGCGTCGGCCGTTCGAACGTTGAAGACGCTCCGGGAGAGGACGAGCTTGGCGCCGCTCACGAAGTTTCCGCCAGAGTCGGTGACACGGCCACGCACCACGACGCCAGTCCCGAGCGTGATCGCGGGGACCTCCGTCACCTTGCCGTCCTGAACGACGATGGAGGGGACCTCGGTCTGGGTGTAGCCCTCCATGCTTGCGATGAGCGAGTAGTCCGCGAACACCGGTACGCCGTCGAACTCGAACGTGCCGTCGGAGCCCGTGAGCGTGTTGACGTCCTTGGAGGGGTCGGGGTCCGCCAGGAAGAAGGACTCCGAACCGAAGCGGGTGAGCGTGATCTGGGCGCCGCCCACCGGCTTCCCGTCGCCATCGACGACCGACCCGCGGAGGATCCCGGTGCCGAGCGCCACGGAGGCGAGGTCGTCGGCGCCAACGGTGGTGGGTACGGTCCCGATGTCGCCGATCTCGCGGCCGCCGGTGTCGCCCACGCCCGCTAGGTTCCCCGTCGTGGGGTCCTGGCCGGCCGGAGCCTCCTTCTCGACGACGTCCATCGTCGCGACCGCATCGCCTTCCTGGACGGGGGAGACGGCGAACATGGCGAAGAAGAGCCCTGCGGCGACGAGCACCAGGGTGACGAGAGCGATGAGGAACTTCATTTGGCGGGTCGGAGGGCCTCTGGGGCGTCGTTGGAGGGGCCAAGACCCCGTGCGAGGTCAACAGACGGTGGGCTGGCGCGGGTTCTTCCCGGTACCCACCAAGAATGTTGGTCGCAGATTGGAATGGGTTGGCGGCGGGCGACCGGGCGCCCTGGAGGCTCTATCGGCCGCGTAGGGGGGCCCAGATGAGGGCCGTCGGGGGAGGCGCCCCGGGAATTCGCGTTCAAATCCCTCTTCCTACCCCTTTCGGTGGGCACGGGCCCTCTGCGGCCTGGGGCCGCCCCCGCAAACAGGGGGCTCGCGGCGATCAGCCCCGCGCGGCCGAGGGGGCCGCCCGGTCCACGGACTCGAGGGAGGTGGGCAGGGCGCTCTCCCAGAGCGCGATGCCGCCGATGAAGTAGGCGAAGATCAGCAGCTCGAGGTCGATCTTGCGGTACGTGCAGAGCGTCGCGCCGCGGCTCAGGAAGCCGTGCTTGGTCTCCGCGACGAGCCCGGACTTGGTGCCGACGATGCGCCAGCCGCGCTCGAGACCGAGGGTCGGGACCAGGCGCAGGGGCTTGCCCCCCGTCCACATCTCGATGGTCCGGCGCATGAAGCCGGGCCGGATCGTGGACCCGAGCCACTCGCGGGCCTCGGTCCAGCAGGCGAACTGTGCGCGCAGGAGGCCTGGGTCACGCCGGATCTCGACCACCTCGCCCTTCAGCGGACGCCAGGTGGCGCCCACGATCAGTCCGAGGCGGTTTCGAGACACCTGAAGGGTCCCGACCTCCTTCCCATCCTCATCGCTGAGGACGTGACGGGGAGAAAGGAAGCCAGAGACGCTCGTCGTGTAGGTCTTCTTCGGGGAGGGCATGGTCCGGATCCAGGAGCGCTATCGGTCGGAAGGGTACCCGTGCTTGTCTCCAGGGTCAGATTCCGTCTTCCGATTCGCATTGGACGCCGCGAGGCTCAGTCCGCTGCGAGGAGCGCGAGGGTCGCGTAGGCCTCGCTGACGGCCGCTGCCCCGCGCTCCACGTCGTCCTGCGTCGAACTGTCGGGTGTCCCTTGGTGAGCCAGTGAGAACCTGAGCGAGGAGGCGGCGAGGTCCTCGCTGACGCCCATGGCCAGCAGGACGGGGGACGGAGCGGCCTGGGTCGCGTTGCAGGCAGAGCCCGCGCTGACCTCGACGCCCTGGCCGTTGAGCACGCCGAGGAGCGCCGCTGCGTCCAGCCCGGTGCCCGCGAGGTCGAATCCCAGATTGGTCGTGTTGGCGGCTCGGCGGCCGGGGTCTCCGTGCACCACGGTCCCCGGGCAGCCCTCCATCACGAGGCGCTCGAGCCGGTCGCGCCGCGAGGCGATCTCCGCCTGAGCTTCCTCCGAGGACGCGAGCTCGGCCGCTCGTTCCGCGGCGACGCCCATCCCCACGATCCCTGGGACGTTCTCCGTCCCAGCTCGACGGCCCTCCTCCTGCGGACCACCTGCGAGCAAGGGATGGATGGGGGCCCCCTCACGCACGTAGAGGGCGCCGATCCCCCGCGGCCCGTGGAACTTGTGCGCCGAGAGCCCGAGGTAGTCGCAGCCCAGTTGCTCCACGTCGATGACCATCTTCCCCGGCGCCTGAACGGCGTCCACGTGGAAGAGGACCCCGCGCTCACGGCAGGCGGCGCCGATCGCGTCGAGCTCGCTGATGACCCCGGTCTCGTTGTTGAGGAGGATGAGCGAGACCATCGCTGGCTCCGCGGCGATGGCGGCCATGGCGGCCTCTTGATCCAGCGCGCCCTTCCGGTCCACCGCGATTTCCACCACGGCGCCTGCGCGCTCCGCGCACTTGCGGGTGGCGCTGTGCTCCGCGCTGGAGATGACGGTCGGGCGCCCGGGCCGGGCCGCCGTCGCGCTGTGGAAGGCGAGCGAGGTGCTCTCCGAACCGCAGGAGGTGAACACGATGGAGGACGGGGTGCGGGCGCCGACGAGGGAGGCCACCGCCTCCCGCCCGAGGCGCACGGCGCGGGCGGCTTCCCGCCCGGCCTCGTGGGCCGCGGACGGGTTCGCCCCTGGCCGGCCGAGCCAGGGGAGCATGGCCTGGATGACCGGGTCCGAGGCGGCCGTGGTGGCGTTGCAGTCGAAGTGGAGCGGCATGGGCTGGGGATTGTAGACCCTCCCCGCAGTCCGGCGGCGGGTCGGGATCGCGCCTCTGGAATCCCCTTGGCTCGTTGGCCTATAAGGGCGCGGAGGAACCACCCGCACCATGCTGTTCGACCCCGTCTACTGGCTCATTCTCGGCCCCTGCCTGCTGCTCGGCTTCTGGGCCAGCGCACGGGTCAAGTCCACCTTCAACGAGTACTCCCAGGTCGGAGTCAGCAGCGGGATGTCGGGCGCCCAGGCCGCCGCTGCGGTGGCGCGTGCCGGCGGGGCCGTGGTGACGATCGAGCGCGCGAGCGGCTTCCTCTCGGATCACTACGCCCCGCGCACCAAGACCCTCAGGCTCTCCCCCGAGGTCCACGACGGGCGGTCGGTCTCGGCCATCGCGGTGGGGGCCCACGAGGCCGGGCACGCGATCCAGGACGCGAAGGGGTACCACTGGCTGGGCATGCGTACGGCGCTGGTGCCGGCCGTCCAGTTCGGCTCGCGCTTCTGGACCTTCCCGCTGATCCTCGGCCTCTTCATGCAGGCGACCGCCCTCGGCGGCCTGCTCATGGCGGCGGGAATCGGCCTGCTCTCCATCACGGTCCTCTTCCAGCTCGTCACTCTCCCGGTGGAGTTCGACGCCTCCAACCGTGCCAAGCTGGTGCTGGCAGAGGCTGGCATCGCGAGGACGGACGCGGAGCGGCACGGCGTGGATCGTGTGCTGGGAGCGGCTGCCATGACCTACGTCGCAGGGGCGATCTCTGCGGTGGCGACGCTCGCCTACTACCTGTCGTTGTTCCTCGGGTCGCAGCGCGACGGCTGAGGGGCCCGCGGGGCCGCCTTCCCGGCCTGGCCGGGTCGCACAGCTGGGCCAAACTTGCGGCTGGGGGTCTCCAGGCGGGCACCGAGACTCTCGGCGGGGCAGAGGCTCCCCTGGTGACGGCGCGCGGGTAACCTCTCGGGCTCATCCCCTCGCCGCCCTTCCGAAAGGTGACCCCCTTGGACCGCCTCACCCTCGACTACACCAACGTCCTCTCCGACGCCATCGGCTCCGAGCACGGCCTCGAGCTGGCCGACATCGAGGCGCTCGCCGAGCGCGCCGCCGCCGCGCTCGCCGCGGTGCAGGCACGGCGACACCAGGACCTGCGCTGGCTGGACCTGCCCCACCAGGCCGCCGTCCAGCAGGACGTGATGGACTACGCGGCCTCGGTCCAGGGCCAGTTCGAGAACGTGGTCGTGCTCGGCATCGGCGGCTCCGCCCTGGGGAACCGCGCCCTCCACCGGGCGCTCTCGAGCCCGTTTCATGACATCCAGCCGCCGGCGGGGATGCCCCGTCTCTACGTGCTGGACAACGTGGATCCCGACCTCGTGGGAGAGTTCTTGGACACGGTGGATCCCAAGACCTGCCTGTTCAACGTGATCTCGAAGTCCGGGTCCACGGCGGAGACCATGAGCCAGTTCCTGGTGCTGCGCGATCGCCTGATCGCGGCCCTCGGCAAGGAGGAGCACCGTCGCCACATGGTCGTGACCACCGACGCCGAGAAGGGCGTGCTGCGCCCGATCGTGGAGTCGGAGGGCTACCAGTCCTTCGTCGTCCCCGATGGCGTTGGCGGTCGCTTCAGCGTGCTCTCCCCGGTCGGGCTCGTCTCCAGCGCCCTGATCGGGATCGACGTACCGGGCCTGCTCGCCGGCGCGGCCGACATGGATGAGCGCTGCCGCGAGGCCCCGCTGATGGAGAACCCGGCCCTCGTCTACGCGGCCATCCAATACCTGATGCAGGAAAAGAAGGGGAACCCGATGTCGGTGACCTTCTCCTACAGCCAGCGACTCGCCTGCGTGGGGGACTGGTACGCCCAGCTCCTCGCGGAGTCGATCGGCAAGCGCCTCTCCCGCGATGGCGAGGAGGTCTTCGCCGGCCCGACCCCGGTCTCTGCCATCGGCGTCACCGATCAGCACAGCC
>CAZEFP010000225.1:0-5868 GCA_964511565.1 uncultured Planctomycetaceae bacterium | reverse complement strand
CCCCGACGCCTGGGCGCTCCGGGCGCAGGTCGCCGCCGGGTCCGGGGACGTGGACCTGCAGGTCTACTGCCTCCACCAGGAGCTCCGGTACCTGGAGGCCCAGGGGGCCAAGAAGGCTGCGCTCGCGGACCGCCGCGCGACCTTGGACGCCCTCGACCCCATCGCGGAGGAGCTCTACGACCTTCGGTCGCGCTTCTCGAAGAAGTTCACCAAGGTCGCCCAGGCCTATGAGAAGGACGACCGTCCCCACGGCGCCATCCGCGTCTGGAAGGAGGTCCTGGCCCTGGACCCCGAGAGCGGCCCCGCCGCGGAGGCCATCGACCGGATCGCGTCCGCCCCGGACCCCAGCCTCGCCGGGGACGCCAAGCCCAAGGACCTCTTCGGGGACGTGACCGACGAGTGGATCGCCGAGTACGACGCCGAGCACCTGGAGTGGAAGGACGCGGGGCGCACGGAGCGCGAGAACTACGTCACCGTCACCGACGCCGGCTACGAGGTGCTCATCCGCACCGCGGAGGCCATGGAGCAGATGGCGGCGTTCTACAAGCAGTTCTTCCGCTACGGCACCCCCGAGGACGGTCGCAGCGTCTCGCGTATTCAGGTCAACGTGTTCAAGTCGCGGGACGAGTACCTGGAGAAGGGCATCGGTCCGCCCGTGGAGTGGTCGGCGGGCCACTTCACCGGGAGCCACGTGGAGTGCTACATCGGCGACGGCGGGTTCGAGGGCATGGTGGGCACGCTCTTCCACGAGGCGGCGCACCAGTACGTGTCCATCGCCACCAACGCGGTGGGCTGGCTGAACGAGGGGCTCGCGTCCTTCTTCGAGGGCACACGGATCCTCCCCAACGGAGCGGTGCTCATGAACGAGCCCGCCGACGGCCGCCTGTTCCCGCTCGCCGAGCGCATGGAGAAGGGCTGGATGGAGCACGCCCAGGACGGGTACGACCCCAACGACTCCAGCTCCACTCCGGAGAAGGCGCCGACCTGGGCCATCGTGCTGGAGAACAGCTACTCCTGGGGGCCGCCGTGGTACGCGCCCACCTGGGGCGTGGTGTTCTTCTGCTACAACTTCCAGGACCCCGTCGACGGCCGCTTCGTCTACCGCGACGCCTTCTGGGAGTACGTGGACAAGTCCGGCGGCAAGGTCGGCAAGACCGCCATCAACACCTTCGAGGAGGTGGTGCTCGCGAGCCCCAAGGCACCCTACAAGGACCTCAAGGGGAAGAAGCTCGAGCGCCCTGAGGGCGACGACTTCGTGCTGCCCACCACGGTGGTTGAGCTCGACGCCATCTGGAAGGAGTGGATCGTCAACCTGCGGGACGAGCGCTCGGGCAAGCTCGAGCGCGCGCGGCCCTATGGGGACTGGGCGCGGCTCGCGGCTGCCAACGGCGACGCGCTCTCCGCCAAGGAGCACTTCGAGAAGGGCGTGGTGGCGAACCCCGCCGACGTGGAGCTGGCCTTCGACTTCGCCGGGCACCTCTCCGAGGCCTTCGACGAGAAGGACCGCGCCGCCAAGGTCGTGATGGACGCCCTGCGCATGCTCGAGGCGGATCCCGTCCCCGACGCCAAGCGCATCGCCCGCGGAGAGCGGCTGCTGGCGCAGCTCGACCCCAAGCGCCGCACCCTGACCCGCACCCGGGATGAGCTGGGGGAGGCCGCGCGGGCGCTGGTGCTCTCCTACGCCGAGGCCGAGCGCCCCGCCATGGTGCAGGACATCGCCTGGCGCTTCGGTTCGGAGTTCGGGCTGCTGGACCTGTTCGACGCCTACGAGGAGGCGGTCATCGCGCGCGGCAGCGACATGGCCATCTGGGACCTCGCCTACAACGAGCGCAACCTCGAGGGCTGGACCGCTGGCAACAACGTCTTCCAGCCGGACAGCATCCGGCTCGTGGCGGACAACGGCGGCTTCGACGCGGACAACTTCGACTTCAAGATGCTGACCCTCGACCGGGTGACCGCGGGGGACTTCTCCATCCAGGCGGAGATGCTCGCGGAGGAGGGGACGGCGGCCTTCAGCGGCTTCGTGTTCGGCGCCAAGAGCTCCACGTCGTTCCACGGCGCCGTCTACTTCCCGCCCCGCCAGGGCGCCGCCGGCACGGCGAGCAGCGGCTTCTTCGACGTGATGAGCAGCTACGGCGGCGGCGTCGTGAAGGCCTGGCGCCACGTCCCCGTCATCGTCGAGGAGGAGGGCGAGGGGCCGAGCACGAGCGCAGGGGACTGGAACACCGTGCGACTGGACGTGATCGGGTCGCGCATCGACGTGTGGTGGAACGGCGGGCTGTTGACCAGCCATGACTTCCAGCTGCGCGACGCCGTGCTGGGCCGCTTCGGCCTGCTCACGGGCACCGGCGAGGCCCAGTGGCGCAACGTGCGCTACCTCGCACGCGACCCCCGGGACCCCTCGGGCCGCATCGAGCGGCGGCAGCGGCTCGAGCGCTCCGGCGCCGACCCGGACAAGCCCGTGGACGGCAGCTATCTCGGCCTCGTCCCGCCCTTCCCCGAGGTCGGCCGCTGGGCCCAGAGCCCCCGGGAGTCCTTCGGTGACGTGGGCCCCAACCCCCAGCTGCTCGTCCTCTGGAGCATCGGCCAGAACGAGCTCGTCCCCATTGACGGGTGGCTGACCGCCTTCCACCGCCGCTGGGGGCCGGAGGGCGTCGAGATCCTCTCCGTGGTCTCGCCCAACGACGACGAGCGCATCGACGAGTACCTCAAGGAGCACCCGGTCCCCGGCAGCGTCGCCGTGGACTCGCGGCCCTACGGGACCACGGGCATCGGCAAGACCTTCACCGAGTACTCCGTGCGCCGGTTCAACCTCCCGCGCGTGCTGCTCCTCGACGTGGACGGTACGGTCGCCTGGGAGGGGGACCCCGGGTTCTCCTCACAGAGCAAGCCCAAGCCGCCCTTCGCCTCCTACGTGGACACGCCCATGGAGGACCTCGCCGAGCGGCGGCAGCTGATCTCGGTCCGCCGCTGGCGGGAGGCCTGGCAGCGCAAGGGGGAGTCGGCCCTCGCGAGCGGCGACCTCGCTGGAGCCATCGAGCTCCTGCGTGAGGCGGGGGGCTTCACGGACTCGCCCTTCCTGGACGTGCAGCGGGCGACCGCGCGGCTCGAGGCCATCGAGGCCGCCATCGCGGACCCCGATGAGGTGATCGACGTCACCACGGACGCCGGGGCCACCCCCGCGCTGGCGGTGCTGATCGAGTGGGCCGAGGCCCTGGAGACGCCCTTCAGCAAGAAGCGCAAGGCGGCGGTGAACAAGGCCATCAAGGGCAAGACCGCCTCCCACTGGAGGCGCGCCGCCAAGGCCGCCGCGAAGGCGGGCAAGGGGCGCGCCCCCGAGGAGGAGCGGCTCGCCGAGCTCGCCGCGACCCTGGCAGAGCTCGAGGGGCCGCTGGTGCGTCAGCTCGAATCGGACGTCGAGGAGCTCGGGCTCGAGGGCGCCGCGAACGCGGAGCAGCTCCCCGCGATCTGGCTCGCGCGGAATGTCTTCGGCTGGTGATCTCCTTGGCCTGCCGGGCCACCGGCAGGCGTTTCAGTAGTCGACGACGACCGGCGGGGCGTCCTCATTGTCCTCGGCGGTCTTGCGGACCGCCACGGCCCGCGTCGTGGTGGCGCCGGACTCGGTGGTGACGACGATCTCGTACTCACCGATGGGCAGGTCGCTCCAGCGCAGGTCGGGAAAGGGCGAACCCTCACTGCTGGACCCGCTGGACCCCGCGGTCGCGGACGTTCGATAGGCCTGGGTCTCGGGTAGCCAGGCGACCTCTCCCGACCCCACGTCCGTTCCGCCTCGGACCAGGCGGACCTGCAGCCCCTGCTTCGGGAAGGCAGCGACCAGGACCTCGCGGTTCTCCATGAGCCAGCCCTGGTCCATGGTCGCGATGGCCTGGCGGAAGCCCCCGAGGACCCGGTCGGCGTCTGCGCCGAGGCTCGCGCGGTCGAGGAAGGTGACCTGCAGGTTGCCCACCTCCGGGCGGGGGACGACGAGCGTCAGCGTCTGCCCCGCGTGGGCGCGCGGGTCGACCCCGGGTTGCTCCCATCGGGTCCCCTTGCCGAGGACGACGGCGGTCAGCGGCATCGCGGCCACGCCCGCGATCTGGACGCCGTCGTCCGTGAGCATCACGCCGGTGCTGTGGTAACTCCCCAGATCGAGCTGGACGGGCTCCCCTGCGGCGTCCTCGAACATGAGCGTGCCTTGGCTCCACGGCTCACCCGCCTCGTCGAGGACCTCCACGCGGAGCGCGATGGCCGGGGTCAGCCTCAACTCTCCCAGGTCGTGGACGCCCTCCTCAAACGTGCGTGGCGGCAGCATCAGGGAGGTGAAGCCCTCGGCCCTGAACTCCAGCTCCAGCTCACCCTTCTCGAGTCCCGCGACGCGGAAGCGCCCGTCCTCCGGTGCGGACCGGTGGCGGCCGGTATCGCTCGCGGTGCGCGTCCCTTCCCCGTCGTCGGACCACGGGAGGAGCTCGAATCGTTCCACGGGCTCGCCGCTGTACCCATCCAAGAGGCGCCCCTCCAGGACGACCTTGTCGAGGGCCTCGTCGCTGAGTCGGACCTCGACCTCGGACTCGTCGGCTCCCACCGCGACGGTCACCGAGCGCCTGGGCCTCTCCGGGCCCGCGACCTTCAGGGTGCACGGCCCGTCGAAGCGGTGCGGGAACTCGAAGCGCCCGTCGTCCTCGGTGGTCCGGCGGAACGCGCTGAAGAGGCTCTCCCAGGTCGGCGGGACCCCCATCATGATGTAGGACCGCTCGTACTCGCGCTCGGAGCGGAGCCAGACGCGCGCGCCGGAGACGGGTCGCCCCGCCCCGTCCACGACGCGCCCGGTCAGCGGAGCCGCCCGCTCCAGGCGCAGGACGTTGCCCTGCCCTCCCGCGTCCAGGGCGGCGGGCTGCAGCAAGGTCACCGAGTGCCCCTCGTGGAGCGCGGCCACGAAGGTCGGGGTCGACGACGGGCCCTCCTCGTGGTCGATCCCGCTGACCGAGAAGCGGCCGGCCTCATCGGTCGTCGTGCTGGCACGGTTGACGCCGAGGTTGGAGGCGAGCGGCCCGAATCGGACCTCGGCTCCCGCCGCCGGTCTCCCGTCGGCGTCGACGACCAGGCCGCTCAGCACGCGGCCCGGGTCGAGGGGGATGGTGGCGGGGCCCTCGGCCGGGGAGTGGGAGAACCAACGGCCCACGTGCCCGACGGCCTCCACGCGGACCGAGACGCCGTCCCCCTGGACGCCGGCGAACTCGAAGCGTCCGTCGGCGCCGGTCACCTGGCGTGCGGCGAGGGCGCCTGCGATCGAACGGAACGAGAGAACCCCTGGCGTGTCCGTCGCGTCCCTGGAGCTGCTGGTACCGAGGTCGTTGCCCAGCTCGAGGACCGCCCCTTCGATCGGGGCGTCCCCCGCTCCCACGACCGTCCCCACGAAGGCGTGGGCCCTGGCGAGGACCAGCTGGAGGCCCTCGCACACGGTGCCCTCGGCGAGGTCGCCGCGTAGGCCGCTGACGCAGACCATGTCCGGGCTAAAGGCGGCGGCCACGAACTTGGGCCCGAAGCCGCTGGCGGAGAATTCGCCGTTCGCCGCCGAGACCACGGTCATGGCGGGGTCGCCGAGTGACCAGGGATTGGTCCATATACGCACCTCGGCGCCTGCGACCGTGAACCCCTGCTCGTCGACCACCCTCCCCGACAGCGTCGGCCCCGAGGTCAAGGTCGAGGTGACCTCGGCCGCCTCGTCCGGGGAGGCGGCGAGGGATGGCTCAGCGAAGGGGGCGGGCGCCTGGGCGCGGGTGTCCCCGGAGGTCACTGGCTCCAGCGCAGCCCCTCGCACCGCCGCGGGCTCCTGCTCCCGGACGACCGTCGCACGCTCGTGCCCCAGCG
>CAZEFP010000224.1:0-5884 GCA_964511565.1 uncultured Planctomycetaceae bacterium | reverse complement strand
CGCCCGGACGGGCTGCTTTCTGCCCCGCTGCTCGAGGAGGTCCCCGCCGCCGGGCGCCTGAGCGAGGCCGATCAGCGCCGCCTGGATCTTCTCCACGGTCTCGGCCGGAACCCGCGGGTGCACCGCGATGGCGTGGGGGGTGAAGCCTTCGCTCGTCCAGATGACGCGGAGCTGACGGGTCACGTCCTCGGGCATGGCCTTGAACGTGCGGACGACCCCGCCACCCACAGGCAGGGTCCCCGACGCGACGTTGCGGTAGACCGAGTCATGGGAGCTGACGAAGCGCGGCTGGATCCCGAGCTCGCGGCGCGCCAGCTCCGCTCGGGGCAGGAGGGTCGCCGCGAAGGCGGCGGGTGCGGGGAACGCGACCTCGAGCCCGGCGAGATCCTCGATGCTCTCGATCTCACTGTCCGTCCTCGCCACGAGGATCCCCTTGATCCGCTTGTCCTTCGCCCTCGCGATCGCCTCGTAGCCCGCCTCGCCGTGGAACACCTCGTAGTGGTAGGGGTTCATGTACGCGACATCGGGTTTACCCGCACGCAAGCTGCGCTCGAACTCCGGAATGTCCCGCTCCGTCACAAACTGGAGCTTCACGCCGGCTGCGCTCGAGACCGAGGCGAGGATCGGGAGCCACTGCTCCGCGGACCTCGATGCCGACTGCTGGGGGACGACGCTGAAGGTGAAGGTGGGGAGCTCCTCGCCCTGGTGGGGGAGCGGGTCCTCGCTTGCACTCGGTTCAGGCCCCGAAGCGTCGCCCCCGCATGAGGCGAGCAGGCCAAGACCGACGGGCAGGAAGAGCTTCGAGAAGTGGAGGCGGCGCATGACGAACTCGGTGGGGAACGCTCGGGATCCTGCAGTCGAAGGAGCACACGTCTCCTGGGCGCGGCTCGGCCCATCCTGATGACGGAAGTCGGCCCATCAGGACCCCGAGACCGGTCCCCGCGCCAAGGGTGCCGGGACGGATTCAGGTACCCGGAGTGTACGGAGCCTGAAGGCCCCCTCCCCAGGACCGCGGGCAAACCTGAATACCGATAGCGGTATCCGAGGAGTCCAGGCCTACTTCGACTCTGACACCTTGCACCGAGCGATGGGCCCGTCCACGTCGACGTACACCGTGACCCGCCGGCGGTCCTCGCCCACCTCCCAGGCGGTGAGGATTCGATCGGGTCGGGAGACGTTCTCCCCGAAGAGCTGGCCTGGAATGTAGTCCAGCGGGGTCGACGTCTCCGGGTCCACCCCGTGCGCCGCCAGGGCCTGACGGCAAACGGCCTGGACGGGTCCGAGTGCCCAGCTGCCATCCTGGGCCCGCAGGGGGCCGGTGGGCACCTCGACGGAGGTGGACCGATCGAGGACGCGGACGGCGGTGAGCCCACCCACGGCGAGAAAGCACGCCACCCAGAAGACCCTGAGGGCTGCCCCCAGGGAGCTGTGGGTCTCCTCAACGCCTCGTTCCCCGGTCTCCGGGCTGATCTCGCTGACCATGCCCGAGGCTAGCACCTTGGGCGCGGCTTTCAAAACACCAGGCCGGGGGGGGGCGTCTTGCGAACCGGGGTCCTCCTTCGCCGCGAGGATGGGGCGTCAAAGGGTTCCTGGGGTGGACGTTGAACCCCGACGACCGGTGGGGGAGACTCTGGCCCCATGCGTCGCCCCTTGCTCATCGCCGCTCTCCTGGTTGTCGGGCTCTCCGGATGCCGGGGGACCAGCGTCGCGACGCAGAACCTCGACGTGGTCCTCAGCTCGACAGACAGGTTTCGATATCGGGGAGCGACCACGAACCAGTGGAAGGACCTGATGGACCTCGGGTTCAACTCCCTGCGCTCCGTGGTCAGCGCCGAGGAGCGACCCAAGACCGAGCAGAGCATCGCGAATCCCACCGAGTTCGCCTTCGAGAACCTGGCGGACCTCGCGTCGTCCACCCAGGGGCCGACCATCTGGCGGCAGAACGAGCAGGTCCGGGTGCTGGCCCGGTTCGCCGTCTACGCGCCGAGCCAGCTCTGCCGTGAGCTGGCCATCCGGCAACTGGCACCCCACGCCGTGCGCCTCGAGGTCGATGGCACCTTCCGTCCTCCCGAGCAGCCGGCGAGCGCGGCCGAGCTCATCGAGGCGGTGGACGGGCTGACCGACGCCTTGCGGCTCGCGGCGCGGCGCCGCATGGACGCCACGGCGCGGGCGGACTTCTCGGCGGCCATCGCGCTCGTCGAGGAGGTGGAGGTCGACGTCCAGGGTGGAGCGCGTCTCCTCCGCGCGCTGGGGCCGTTCCTCAAGGGGCGCCTCTTGCCATCGGAGCTGAGGGAGCGGGTCGCCGCTCTCTCGCTCGAGGTGCAGCAAGACCTCGTGGCCGAGGCCTATTGGCGCGGCGTGCGGGATCGATCCGCGTTCGTCCGTGAGGCAGCGCTGGCGGCGTCCATGGAGCTTCACGGCGATCCGTACCGGGTCGAGGCGCTCCTCTCGATCATCCCGGCCGAGGCCGTGGAGCCCTGGATCGTCGAGGAATACGGTCGCTTCGACCTCCCGATTCAACCGATCCAGGACGCGGGGGTCGTCGTGGTCATCGCGGAGGCGTTCGAGCGGAACGGGCTGCCGCTGGCGGCCCGTAGAGACACGGTCAAGGGGCTGCAGCTTCGCTCCGCCATCGTGATCGGCTTCCTCCAGATCGCTGCCACCGAGCTGATCTACCCGCGGCGCGCCCAGCACGCCGCCATGGACGCGCTCTCCGCGCTGACCTCGGGGGAAGTGGTGAGCCTGCGCCCCGAGGTGTGGGAAGACTGGTGGTTCGAGGTTCTGCCCGATCTTCAGGAGCAGATAAGAGCGCTAGCAGATGAGTGACCCCGCCACCCCGCGGACCTCGCCGCCGGAGTCCTCGACCGCCCAGATCTTCGACGAGGTTCGGCGCGAGCGTGGCTCCTCGGGCGGCAGCAAGGGGTGGCCCATGCGCCTCCTGGGCCTCGTGGTGTTCGGTCTCGCGGTCTGGCTCATCTCGAGGAACATCAGCTGGGAGGATCAGCTGCGCCTCGAGTCGCCCACGGGGGTCGAGACCATCGGGGTCGGGGGGTCCATCGTCGGGGATTGGCGAGCGCGCCCCCTGGTCTTTGTGGCCCGTACCGCGGTGGCGGAGCCACCGATCTCGGCCGGAGAACGGCTGTCGGTCGAGCGCGAGCGCGTCCTCGGGACCGATGGCCGGGTGATCGCGAGCCTGCAGGCGCGCGAGGGGGGCGTGGCGGTGAGCATGATCGACGTTCGGCCGGGGCTGCCCAAGACGCTCAGGGGCGTCGAGGTGGGGAAGGTCGCCCTCGCCTTCGCGCTCCTCGCCCTCGCCACCCTCACGGTGGCGACGAGGTGGTGGCGCCTGCTGATCGTCCACGATTGCCCCACCCGCTGGCGGGACGCCGTTCGCTTCACCTACGTGGGCCTCTTCTTCAACGTCGTCTTCCCCGGCTTCAACGGGGGCGACGTGGCGCGGGCGGTGGCCGTGGTCCAGCGGCACCCGGAGCGCCGGCCCGAGGCCCTCATGAGCGTGGTGGTCGACCGCGTGCTGGGGCTCTTCTCGATGGTGGTCATCGGCGCCTGCTTCGTGCTGGCTTCAGACGACCGCGCCGCGGACCTGAAGGTCCCCGTGAGCGCGGCGGCGGCTGGCCTCCTCGTCGGGGGAGCCGTCTTCTGCAGTCATCGAATGCGGCGCCTGATTCGCTTCGAGGCCCTGATCGCCCGGCTCCCCATGGGCGACCGCCTCGAACGCCTCGACCGCTCGGCCCGGCTGGTGGTGGCGCGACCCCGGGAGCTGGCCTCGGCGCTCGTGCTGTCGAGCATGAATCACCTCCTGACCGGAGCCGCCGTGTCCTTCATCGCGGCGGCGCTGGGGAGCCAGCTCGGCTTCGGAGAGTGGATGTCGACCACCGCGATCGCCAACACCATCTCTGGCCTCCCGATCTCACCGGGCGGTCTTGGGGTTGGCGAGCACCTGTTCGGCGCGCTGGCGGCGATCTTCGGCAGCACCTACGCCATGGGCGTGGCCACCAGCCTCATGTTCCGCGTCGGGCTCTACGGCCTCTCCCTGACCGGCGGGCTGGTCCTGCTGCTCCCGGATTCCAGTCGACCCGGAGCGGGAGGCCCCGCGGCCGCTCGGACCGATTGAGCGGCCCTGGGCCGGCGCCGGAAGGCGTGAGAGGTCCCTGGAATCGGGTGGTGGAGGCACGCGGGACCTGATGCAATATCGCGCCTCGAATTCCCCTCCGCCCCCCTGCTGCTGAACGCCATGTCCCTCGCCGTCATCGGAACCCTCGCCTACGACTCCGTCGAAACCGCCCACGACAGCCGCGAGAACGCTCTCGGCGGGTCGGCGATGTACTGCGCCGTGGCCGCCGCGCCCTACGCGAAGCCCCGCCTGGTCGGGGTCGTCGGCGGGGACTTCAAGGAGGAGCACATCGGCCTGCTCGGGGAGCGTGGCATCTGCATGGACGGGCTCGAGGTGGTCGAGGAGGGCAAGACGTTCCGCTGGGGTGGGCGATACGAGCCGGACTGGAACACCCGGCACACCACCTACACCGACCTCAACGTCCTGGAGAACTTCGACCCCAAGCTCCCGGCCGCCTATCGCGACTCGCGCTTCGTCTTCCTCGCGAACGCGCACCCCGCGGTGCAGCTGAAGGCCCTCGAGCAGGTGGAGGCGCCGGAGTTCTCGGTCGCCGACACCATGAACCTCTGGATCGATATCGCCCGCCCGGACCTCGACGCGCTGATGCAGAAGGTCGACGGCCTGATCCTGAACGACGAGGAGGCGCGCATGCTGACGGGCGAGAACAACCTGATCCGCGCGGCCCAGCGTGTGCTGGAGATGGGTCCCAAGGTGGTGATCCTCAAGAAGGGGGAGCACGGGGCCTTCATCATGGGCGAGGGGCTGCACTTCTCGCTCCCCGCCTATCCCGTGGTGGAGGTCATCGACCCCACGGGCGCCGGCGATTGCTTCGCAGGCGGGTTCATGGGTTACCTCGCGAGCGTGGGGGATGCGTCCCCCGAGACCCTCAAGCGAGCCATGCTCCACGGCACCGTGGCGGCATCGTTCTGCGTTCAGGGCTTCAGCGTCGAGGAGATCGCCGGCCGAGGCCGCGCCGACTACGACGAGCGGTTCAAGGACCTCGAGGCCATCGTCACGCTCTGAGCCGACTCCATCGCGATGCAGAGCCGTCGCCCGCGAGTCCCGCAATAAAATGAGGAGGCCCCGGCTCGCTTCCTTCCGGGACCTCCTCTGGGCTGATGACTCTCCAGTTCAACCCGTGCGAACGGGCGATCCGACACCCGTTCAGGGCCTGAATCCGGAACGGGGCCACCATTCGGGTCAACTTCTGCGACAGTTTCCCCAAGCTGCCCGATCTAACGGGCGGTCCCGCTTCCAAGGGCTCCTCCTCGAACAAGGCCCCTTCCCAGGATCCGGATGAAACGACTCTTCCTCGCCATCGCCTTGGACCAAGAGCTCGCCCTGAGGCTCTCGAGGGTCGCGCAGGACTTCGAGGACGCCTGCGGGCCCCTCGTTCCCCATCCGCCCGAGGACCTCCACCTCACCCTCTCGTTCCTGGGCGAGGTCGAGGATGGAGAGCTCAGCGGCGTCATTCGATCGGCCGCCGAGGAGTTCCGCGGGGTCTTCGCCCCCGAGCTCGAGCTGACGGGCGAGCTGGAGCTGCTGCCCACCGGCCCGAGCGACCCGCGGGCCCTGACCGCGCCGGTGGTGGAGGTGGGGGACCGGCTGGGTCGACTTGGGGCCCTGAGGAACCGAGCCCAACAGGTCGCCCTCTCGCGGCGCTGCCCTGCCAATCGCGGGGACCGGAGGCGGTCCTTCCGGCCCCACGTGACCCTGGCCAAGCTCGACTCTTCGCCCCCTGGCCCCGTCGGC
>CAZEFP010000223.1:1793-5892 GCA_964511565.1 uncultured Planctomycetaceae bacterium | reverse complement strand
CCCCAAAACCCCAAAACCCCGCGAGGCGAGCAGCAGGATAAAGAGTGCCATTTATAAAGATATACGGGGCCCTGTTTTTATAAAAATAAATTGCATTGCTCAATCCAAGCATGAAATTCGCAGCAACGATGCTGACGGTGGTGGGCGTTGCCCAGGCGAACTTCCGCTCTGGCTCCGTCTCCACCTACGAGAAATTCACGTACGGCAAATTCGTGACGCGCATGAAGGGCCCCGACCGGAAAGGCACAGTGGCCTCCTTCTTTACTTACTGGGACGGCCCCGGCTTCTACCCGGGCGGCTGGAACGAGCTGGACATCGAGATCGTGGATCCGGGCAGCGCCGTCGACGTGCCTTGCGATGTGTTCAGCCCGAACGCCCTCGGCGGTCTCTTCCACGACCTCTCCCTGAGCCGGTTGCGCTGCAAGATCATCGCGGGGGGAGCCAACAATCAGCTGGCGCGCATGCTCGTGGGTGATGAGCTGCACGACATGGGCGTGCTCTACACGCCGGACTTCGTGATCAACGCCGGGGCACTCGTGCGCGGGACCATCTTCCACCTGGAGCGACGTCGCGAGCCGGTGGAGGCCATCGGGAAGCGCATCGGCGCCGTCGCGGAGCGGGTCCTGGAGTGCGCCCTCGAGGAGGACGACGCGCCCGCGCGCGTGGCGGTTCGCCTGGCCGAGGCGCAGATCGCCGAGTGGCGCGACTAGCCCGCGAGGATGGCCACGACGCCGCGCGCGGCGATCAGGATCAGCGCGGCGACGAGCAGCGCGAGCAGGAGCCGGGGTGAGGGCCCTCGGCGTGCGGACGGGTCCCGGGTGAACTCCTCGAAGGTGTCCGGGATCCGGGGGGTCGGAGGCTCGGGTAGGTCGAGGTCGTCGAGCTCGGTGGCGTCGGACCACCCCGTCTGGGCGTCGGAGCCACACTCCCGGCATGAGGGGGCACCGGCGCGAACCTCCACGCCGCAGACGGGGCAGGTGAACCAGTCCTCTCCATCGATGTCCTCGGCCGGGCGGCGGAGGGAGAGCCGGCGCCGGAGGCGAGCGAAGAGGCCCGGCCGGAGGTCGTCCTCCCTCGTCTCGCCCTCGCTTCGGGGAAGGGCGCCGAACAGGGGCTCCACGAGATCGTCCCCTGGCCGGCGGGCGTAGGGCTCCTCCTCGCCGTCTCCAGACCGGCCCCGGCTCATTCTTCGAGGATGGCCGTCGCTCCGGACTCCCCGAGCTGGAACTCCGTCCCGGGGTCCTGGTGCTTGCGCTTCACGTAGCCCAGGACCACCCCGCCGTCTGCCGCGAAGGAGTAGGCCCAGCTGGTCACGACGCCGAGGTCACGGACCTCCCCGTCCAATTCCCGGAGCAGGCGGGTCCCCGGCGCGACCGGGTCGTCGTGGGAGACCCGGAGGCGGAAGAGCTGCTTGTTGAGGCCACCGTACGTGTCGATCTTCGCCACGACCTCCTGACCGATGTAGCACCCCTTCGTGAGGGAGAACGCGTCGTCCAGGCGGGCCTCCTGGGGGTAGACCTCCTCGGTGACCTCGCGCCCGACCGCGCCGCACAGGCTCTCGGCGCGCAGGCTGTCGAGGGCCACGAGGCCTCCGGGTGTGGCGCCAGCCTCCACGAGCGCCGCCCACAGGGCCACGGCCTCGGACGGTTCGGTCTCGAGCCGCCAGCCCGGCTGACCTGCGATCGTGAGGTGGGTCACCCGGGTCATGGCACCGCCGAAGGGACCCAGCTGGAACGAGTGAGGCGCGACACCCTCGGTCTCGATCCCGTCGATGACCGAGGCGACGTGGGCGGCGGCGTCCGGGCCCACCACTTCGATGGGCGCGTGCAGTTCGGTCTCGTCGGACAGCTGGACGTCCTCGGTGAACAGGTACATGTCGAGGGCCTGCATGAGGGCCGCGGCCTCGCCAGGCTCGGAAGAGATGAGGAACCCCTCACCGAGGGCCGCGAGGTCGAACACATGGACCACCTTTCCCTTGCCGGTCAGCAGCAGGTTGCGGTTGCCCTCGCCGGGGGCGAGGCCCTTGACGTCGTTCGCGAGGATGCGGTGCAGGAAGTCCGCGGCGTCGGCGCCCATCACCGTGATCAGGCCGCGGGTGGTGCGGTCCAGCAGGAGCGACCCGCCTTCAGCCGCCGCCGCGTACTCCGCAGGAGCTGCTCCGTAGGTGATGACCTCGCTGCCAGCCTCGGCCGAGGTGAGCCGCGCGCCGGACTGCTGATGGGAGGGGAGGAGAGGTGAGGTGCGCACGGTGGGGTCAGGGCGGGGCAGGTGGTCGCGGGCCGGCTCGGAGGGGCGGGGCTGCGGGGCGGGGCTGCGGGGCGGGGCGGGCGCCTTGGGGTCGCACCCAGGAGCAGCCGAATCCTAGGCCCCGGCTGCCGGGAAGCAACGGCGCGCGGGGCCGCCCCGGTCGCAAGGGTCCTGAGGGGGGACGATGCACCCAACTTCCGGTGTCTCATCCCACGCCCTGTGAGGCACCGCGAGTATCTTGTTCGCCCGGAAACTGCGACGGACCGTCCAGCCAGGAGGCAAGACCAACTTCGGAGCTTCCACCCCGCGCCGTCGGTGCCTAAGAGCCCGACCACGCCACCCTCCACAGCGCATGGTCTCCACCACCACAGCTGACTCCCTCTCTGGAGTCGCCCAGGTCCCTGCCGAGCAGGCAGCGGCCCCGCGAGTCAGGCTCCGCAACGCCCTCGTGCTCCTGCTGCTCGTCGGCGTCCCGCTGGCCTGGCAGCGGGATTCCCAGCTCGTCTGGCAGCCGCTGCTCCCGATTCCGCTGCTGTTCCTGAGCCCGCGCGGCGCGAGCCGGGTGCTCGTGGCCTTCGTCGCAGTGCTCGTCATCATCGGCGGCGGGGTCACGACCTACCGCGTGGGCATGGCCGTCCCCGATTGGCCGGCGACGTTCCAGCAGAACATGTGGACCTATCCCTTCAGCGACATGCTCGCCGAGGGACACGGCGTGACGCTCGAGCACGCTCACCGGGTGTGGGCCTCGGGCGTGGGCCTCGTCGCGATCTGCGTGCTGCTCACCTGCTACATCCAGCGCGCAGCCCGCGGCGTCACGACCATGGCCTGGGTCGTCCTCCTCGCGATCATCGGGCAGGGCCTCCTCGGGGGCACGCGGGTGCTCGAGAACAGCCAGAACCTGGCCTTCCTCCACGGCGCCCTCGCCCAGCTGGTGGTGGCGCTGATCGTGGCCCTCGCGGTGACCGCGAGTCGGACCTGGCGCGACCTGGTGCCCTCACCCTCTCGCTTCGCCGGCGGTCTGCGCACCCTCGGCGGGGTGACCGCGGTCGCGGTCTACGGTCAGATCGCGCTCGGCGCGTGGCTGCGCCACCAGGGCCAGACCGCTGCCCTGCTGGTGCACGGGACCCTGGCGCTCGCGGTGGTGGCCCTCGTGCTGACCTTCTCCAAGATCCTGGGGGACGCATCCGCGGAGGGTGCCGAGCAAGGCAACGAGCGCGCGCCCCTCCGGTTCCTTCAGCGGCTTCAGCTGTGGTCCTTGATCGCCCAGTTCTCACTCGGCGTGCTGGCGACCATCGCCATCTACTTCATCTCCGGCGGGATGGAGGCGGAGGTCTCGGTGGGGGAGGTCGCGTTCGCGACGGCGCACGTCTTCGTGGGCGCGGTCCTGCTGTGCTCGGTCATCGTCGGCGCCATGTTCTCACGTCGCGCCCTGGTGGCCACGCACGAGGTGGGGTCGTGAGCGGGCCCGACGACGCTGACGCCCTTGGGGCCGGCACCGCGGCGGCGCCGCGCAGCGCCCTCGCGCCCTGGATCGAGCTCCTGCGGGTGCGCGTCGCGACCATGGTCTTCCTCACCGCGGCCCTCGGAGGCTGGCTGGCGACCCGGGACGCTGCGATCCTGAACCTCCTGCGCTGCGCCGAGGCTGGCCTGTACGTGCTCCTGGTGACGGGTGCTGCCAGCATCATCAATCAGGTGGTCGAGCGGGAGACCGACGGCCTGATGGAGCGGACCCGCCACCGGCCGCTGGTGACCGGAGAGCTCACCGTCCTCCAGGCGGTGGTCTTCGCCGTCGTGCTCGGTGCCGCGGGGACGGCGGGCCTCGCGCTGTCGTTCAACCTGCTCTCGGCGGTGC
>CAZEFP010000223.1:0-1783 GCA_964511565.1 uncultured Planctomycetaceae bacterium | reverse complement strand
CTACGTCTGCATCTACACCCCGCTCAAGCGCGTGAGCACGCTGAACACGGTGATCGGCGCCGTTCCCGGGGCCGCGCCCGTGCTGATCGGCTACGCCGCGCTCGCCGGTGAGATCGGCCCCCTGGGATGGGCGCTGTTCGCGACCATCTTCGCCTGGCAGTTCCCGCACTTCATGGCCATCGCGTGGATCTACCGGGAGGACTACGCCAGGGCCGGGCACCGCATGGTCCCGAACCAGCCGGGCTCGGAGGGCGTGGCGGGTCGGTACGCCGTGATCTACTCGCTCAGCATCGTGCCCGTGACCCTCATGCCCGCCATGAGCGGCCTGGCGGGTCCGGTGTACGTGGTGGGCGCGCTCCTGCTCGGCGCCCTGTACATCATCCCCTCCATCGCGTTCGCCCGGGACGAGTCCTACGAGACCGCGCGCCGGCTGCTGCTGGCGTCGATCATCTACCTCCCGGCGCTGATGGCGCTGCTCTTCGTCGACCCGATGCTGCGCGGGGTCTGACCGCGCGCCGCCCCACGGACCAGCCGCACCATGCATCGAGCCGCCCTCCTCCTCGCGTTCCTCCTCACCCTCGGCGCCTCCGCCGCCGCGCGGCCGCAGGGGCTCCAGGGAGAGCCTCCTCCGGAGTCGCCGGAGCGCTTCGCGGAGGTCCCCGACTTCCGCTTCGAGGACAGCCAGGGGCGGACGATCACCCGCGAGGACCTGCTGGGGGAGCCGTGGATCGCGGTGCCGTTCTTCGTGCGCTGCATGGGGCCCTGCCCGAGCGTCTCCAGAGACATCGCGGAGCGCCTCATTCCCGCGCTCGAGGGGACGCCGATCCGGGTGGTTTCCTTCTCCCTGGACCCCGAGGTCGACACCGCCGAGGAGCTGCAGGAGTACGCGGACCTCTTCGAGGCGGACCCCGAACGCTGGCTGTTCGTCCGCAGCGAGACCGAGGAGCAGATGCATCGGTTCATGAACGAGGGGCTGCTGGTCCCTGTGGTCAGGGACGACGGGGAGACGGCGCCGGGGATCGCGATCACCCACGGCACTCGCATGCCGGTGATCGACGGCGCGGGCGAGGTCGCTGGCTGGTACGAGCTGAGGGACCCCGCTCAGGGAGAGGGCGGCATGGACCTCGACGAGGCGGCTCGTGTACTCGAGAACCGCTACGGCCTCATCGTGGCCAGGGCGCGGGCGCTCGGGGGCCTGGACTATCAGTGGCCGCTCCCGGGCCGCTCGGTCCTCCCCCTGGTCAACGCGAGCCTGAACGGGGTCGCGTTCGTGCTGCTGCTCTCGGGGCTCCTCGCGATCGTCAAGGGGCGCAAGCGCCTCCACGAGGCCCTGATGAAGTCGGCCTTCGTGGTCAGCGCGGCCTTCCTGGGGTGCTACCTCTACTACCACTTCGCCGTGCTGCCGATCAGCGGTGGCCCCACGAAGTTCAACGGCGAGGGGGCGGCCAAGGTCGCCTACCTGTTGATGCTGCTCACCCACGTCGTCCTGGCGGTGGTGAACCTCCCGATGGTGCTGCGGGTGTTCTGGCTCGCCCACAAGGAGGACTGGGACCGCCACAAGCGCATCGCGCGCTGGACGCTCCCCATCTGGCTGTACGTCTCCCTGACGGGGGTGCTCGTGTACCTCGTGCTCTACCCCTTCAACCCGCCGCCGGCCTAGGGCGCGCGGCCGCAGGAGCCGCGAGGCGGGCGGCCGCAACCGGTCGCGAGTCGACGCGTCTCCCGTGGCGTGCGGCCCGAGCAGCTCGATCGTCGGCAACTGGTGGGGCTCGGCCTCGTGGGG
>CAZEFP010000222.1:0-5914 GCA_964511565.1 uncultured Planctomycetaceae bacterium | reverse complement strand
ACCGTGGAGCTCGCGCATCACCGGCTTGTAGTCGAACAGGTCGATGTGCGACGGCCCGCCCGACTGGAACAGGTACACCACGCGCTTGGCCCTGGGCGCGAAGTGCGGGAGCACGGACTCGTCCCCGCCCAGCAGGCGAGAGAGCGCGAGGGCACCCAGGCTTCCGGCCGATCGGCCGAGGAAGGCGCGTCTTGTGAGCTCGATCATCCTCGCGTCACCGTCTCGCTGAGGTTCAGCATGAGGGCAGCCGCCAGGGTCCAGGCCGCGTGCTCCGCGGGCTCGAGGGAGGTGTCCCGCGGGGACTCCCCCACGGAGATCAGCGCGGTGGCCTCTTCGGGTCGCTCCACGAAGCGGGCGCGCTCCCGCTCCAACAGAGCCCCGAGCACCTCCCGCTCCTCGGCATCGGGCTCGCGGCCCACGGCGAGGAGGTAGAGCTGGCCGATCCGGTCTCGGTCGCCAGCCGCCTCCAGCAGCACCCGCTGGGCCAGCGCCCGCGCCGCCTCGACGAAGCCCGTCTCGTTGAGCAGAACCAGCGCCTGGAGGGGCGTGTTGGTCCTGGACCTTCGAACGACGCACACCTCGCGGCTCGGGGCGTCGAAGGCCGCCAGGGTCGGCGGGGGCACGGTGCGCTTCCAGATGGTGTACATGCCCCGGCGATAGAGGCCCTCCCCGTGGTCCTGCACGTAGATCTGCTCGGTGGCGGGGGTGCTCCCGTAGTGGCTCATCTCCCGCCAAAGCCCGTCGGGCTGATAGGGGCGCCCGCTGGGGCCACCGACCTTCGGTGAGAGGAGGCCGCTCACCGAGAGCGCCACGTCGCGGATGAGCTCGGCCTGGAGGCGGAAGCGTGGCCCCCTCGCCAGCAGGCGGTTCTGCGGGTCTCGCTCGAGGAGCTCCGGCGAGACCGAGGCGTCCTGTCGGTAGGTGGCCGAGAGCACCATGCGGCGCAGCATGGCCTTCACGTCCCAACCGCTCTCGACGAACTCCACCGCCAGCCAATCGAGCAGCTCCGGGTGGCTCGGCAGCGAGCCCCGGACGCCGAAGTCCTCCGGGGTGTCGACCAGCCCCGTCCCGAACAAGAGCTGCCAGTACGAGTTCACCGCCACGCGCGCGGTCAACGGGTGCGCCGGGTCCACCAGCCAGGTGGCGAGCCCCAGCCGATCCCCCCGCGCGCCGGCGGGGAGCGGCGGCAGGACCGCGGGCGTCCCGGGCTCGACCTCGTCGCCCTTCTGGTCGTAGACCCCGCGCATGAGTACGTGGGCCGGGCGGCGCATCTCGCGCTCCTCCATGACCATGGCGGTGGTCATGGGCTGCGCCTGGATCGCCGCCACCGAGCTCTGGATGGCCGCCAGCTCGGACCGTACCCCGTCGAGGGCGGGGTCGATGGAGCGGTGGTAGGCAGCGAGCCTCGCTCGCTGTGCTTCGGTCCGCGAGCCTCCGTCGGCGGCCAGCGCCTCGACGACGTCCGCGGGCGGGCCGCTGGAAGCCAGGTCGAAGAAGACCCCGCCCGGCCCGCCATAGTTGACGATCTTGACGAGCAGCTCGTTCGCGCCCGACCGGGCGAGCACCGACACCGACTCCTGGTACGGCTGCACGCCCCGGCGCACGTTCGCGTCGAGGACCACCGCGCCGTTCCACCAGACCTTGATGGAGTCGTCGCTCCCGAACGCCAGCTCCAGCGGGGTGGACTCGGCGCACTCGATCGATCGCCGCAGGTACGTGGCGGCGTTGTTGGTGGGGAGCGGATGCGGGACCCCGTCTTTCAGGTCCTCTCGGACCACCCACTGGACCTCCTCGCTGGCCGCCGACCCCGGCACCTCAGGGCCGTAGTCCGTCCTGAACGCCGCGTCCCCGCTCTCCGCCACGAAGGGGCCCGCCAGGGACCAGCGGCCGAGGGCCGGCTCACCGCGCTCGGAAGCCCGACCGGACTCCTCCTCGATCCAGGCGGCGAGGCGGGCTGCCGCCTCAGGGCTCTCCGCCTCCAGCTCCCCGCGCAGGCGCACCCGTTCCACTTCCAGGGACGCGATCCGCTGCTGTTGATCCGGGGAGAAGACGGGGATGAAGGGTACGGAGTTCTTGCCGCCGTCCCCGTCGTTCCCCCTGTCCGTGATGGAGTTGAAGTAAGCGAAGAACTGGTAGTACTCGCGCTGCGAGATCGGGTCGTACTTGTGGTCGTGGCAGCGCGCGCACCCCATGGTGAGCCCGAGCCACGCCTGGGAGGTGGTCGCCACCCGGTCGGCGGCGTACTCCACGAGGTACTCCTCCTCGATGGTCCCCCCCTCGTGGGTGTTCATGTGATTGCGGTTGAACCCCGACGCGATCCGCGTGGAGTCGGTGGCGTCCGGCAGGAGGTCTCCAGCCAGCTGCTCCACCGTGAAGCGATCGAAGGGCATGTTCTCGTTGAACGCGCCGATCACCCAGTCCCGCCAGGCCCACATGTGCCGGCCGCCGTCGATGGAGTACCCGTTGGTGTCGGCGTAGCGCGCGACGTCGAGCCACTGCAGCGCCATGCGCTCGCCGAAGCGCGGTGAGGCGAGCAGGCGGTCGACCACCCGCTCGAAGGCGCCCGGCGCCTCGTCCCCGATGAACGCCTCGATCTCCTCCGGGGTCGGCGGTAGCCCGATGAGGTCGAGGGTGACCCTCCGGAGCAGCGTGTAGCGGTCTGCCTCCGGCGACGGCGCGAGGCCCTCCTCGGTGAGGCGCGCATGGACCAGCGCGTCGATGGGGCTGGGGGACCAGGCGTTCCCGGCGGGCACGGCCGGACGCGTCGGCGCGCGGAACGCCCAGTGACCGTCCCACGGAGCGCCCTCCGCGATCCAACGCTCGAGGACGCGACGCTCCTCGTCGCTCAAGGGCTCCTCGCTCTCCGGGGGCATGCGCTCCAGCACGCCGTCCCCGTCCAGCCGCAGCAGAAGCTCGCTCTCCTCGGCCGCCTCCCGATCGATGACGGAGTAGCCCCCACGATCTCGCGTCGCGTCGCCTTCGACGTCGAGCCGAAGGTTCGCCTTCCGGGCCGCAGCGTCCGGTCCGTGACAGGAGAAGCAGTGCTCCGCCAGGATCGGGCGGACCTCACGGGAAAAATCCGTTCCCGGCGGTTGGCTCTGAGCCGCGAGCAAGAGCGTGAGGAGGGACCACATAGGGGTGCACCCTAACACCCCCCACCTCACATCTCGGAACCGCATCTTTCCCCGTCGGCCCCGGGTGCGTCGAAGAGGGAACGATCCCGAATGGCGAGGGCTGGGCCACTTCAACACAGGAAGATCCATTTGACCGAACTCCCTGGGACACCCAGACTGTGAGGAGATGCGCGCGTCGTTTCCCATGAACACCGCGGGCGCTCCGCGACCTTCCCACTGACACGCCTTTCCCTGCCGCCGCCGGCGATCCAGCCCCCCCCTGGATTGCCGGCTTCATTCTTGGTGGGCCGCGGCGATGGGCCCCGGGGGCGAGGCGAGCCGCCCTGAAGAGGTCACCCGCCCAGGGCAGCCCGCGGGTGCGCGGCGCTGGGTCGCGCCCCTCCGCGTTCCCCTGATCGGGAGGGCCGATCGTTCGAGCCTGGCTCCTCTGCGCCCGAGCGGGCCACCTACCATGGAAGGGGGGCCGCCTGCTCCCGATCGCCCATGCTGGTTCTCTTCCCTCTCCTCGTGACCGCTCAGGTTCCCGCGGGCCCAGCGGAGACGCTCGATGAGCTCGACTTCTTCGAGGCCCGGATCCGGCCGGTCCTCGTGGAGCACTGCTACCAGTGCCACAGCAGCGCGGGCGAGGCCAGCGGCGGCGTCCGGCTCGACCACCGGGACGGCATGCGCGAGGAGAGCCTCTTCGGCCCCATCGTCGCGCCCGGCGACCCCGACGAGAGCGTGCTCCTGCAGGTCATGCGCCACGAGCTCGAGGGCCTGGAGATGCCCGAGGGCGGCGCGCGCCTCGACGAGCGGGTCCTCGAGGACTTCGAGAGGTGGATCCGCGCCGGCGCCATCGACCCGCGCGACGCGCCCCCCGGCGCCAGTGAGATGGAAGCCCTGCTCTCGTGGGACGCGCGCCTCGCGCGACGCATGGACTGGTGGAGCCTGCAGCCCGTGGAGGATCCGATCGCCCCGGCGATCGACGGCGTGGACCACCCGGTGGACCGCTTCGTGGAGGCACGGCTACGGGCGGAGGGTCTACGCCCGGCGGGCCGCGCCACCCGGCGCGAGCTCCACCGGCGCCTGTCCTTCGCCCTCACCGGGCTCCCCCCCTCGCCCGAGGAGCTCCAGCGGTTCGAGGTCGACCCGCGGCCGGACGCCTACGCCCGCCTCGTGGACCGCCTGCTCGCGTCCCCCCACTTCGGCGAGCGCTGGGCCCGACACTGGATGGACGTCGTGCGGTACGCCGACTCCCACGGCTCCGAGGGAGACCCCCGCATCCCGTTCGCCTATCGCTACCGCGACTACCTGATCCGCGCCTTCAACGAGGACCTCCCCTACGACCGGTTCGTGCGGGAGCACGTGGCGGGCGACCTGCTGGAGCCACGCCTCGACCGGGAGGGTCGCCTGAATGAGTCGGCCATCGCCACCGCCCACTGGCGGCTCGTCTACCACGGCTACCTGCCCACGGACCCCCTCGACGAGAAGGTCCGCTTCGTGGACGACCAGATCAACGTGCTGGGCAAGGCGTTCCAGGCCCAGACCATCTCCTGCGCGCGCTGCCACGACCACAAGTTCGACGCCATCAGCCAGGCGGACTACACGGCGCTGTTCGGCGTGCTCGCGTCCTGCCGGCCGGGCATCGTCGACGCCAACGCCGACCCGCGGAGCCATGGGGTGGAGCTCGAGCTGAGGGCGACCCGGGGAGCGCTCCGCCGCGCCCTCGCCGAGGACTGGCTGGCAGCCCTGCTCGACACCGCGTCCCTGGAGCGGATCCAAGGGTACGCCGCTGGGAAGCTCGAGGGAGGCCACCCCCTCGACGCGGTGCGGCGCGCCGCGCTGGACCCCGACTGGCGCCGCAGCACCCTCGCGGCCGAGGAGCCCCCTTCGAAGGCCGCCGCCGCAGCGGCGCGGTGGGACCTCTCCGACCCGGAGGAGGCGGAGCGTTGGTTCAGCCACGGGCCCGGGCTCGAGGCCGGCCCCGTCGGCGCCGGCCGCTTCACCGTCGCGGTCGAGGGCCCCAGGGCCCTCACCGGCGTCCTCCCGAGCGGCCTCTACACCCACCTCACGTCGACCCGCCACCGAGGGGTCCTGCAATCCCGTCGGGTCGACCTCGGGGAGGACCAGGTGCTCTGGGGCCTCGTCGCTGGCGAGGGCGCCCGGTTCCGCCACGTGGTCCAGGATTATCCGCGGCAGGGCACCGTCTACCAGACCGCCGGGATCGGCGGCGGAGGCTGGGACTGGAAGCGACTCGACCTCGCCTACTGGGCGGGCGACTCGATCCACGTGGAGCTCGTGACGGGACAGGACGCCCCGGTGGAGACCACAGGAGGCGACCGCAGCTGGTTCGGGGTGCGCGAGGTCGCGCTGCTCCCGCGCGGGAAGGAGCCCGCGCGCGACCCCGAAGCTGCGGACACGCTGTTGCAGCTCATGGCCTCCACCGGCGAGGGCGCGTCCCCCGCCGCCGCCGCCCGCGAGGCCCTGCGCGGCGTCGTGCTGCGCTGGGGATCCTCCGAGTCCTCGGACGCCGAGGCGCTGCTCCTCGACGCGTGCCTGCGCCACGGGGTGCTCCCCAACGAGCTGGACGCCCTCCCGGCGTCCGCGCCCCTCATCGAGGGCTACCGCGCGCTCGAGGACGAGGTCCCCGTCCCCACCCGCGTCCCCGGACTCCTCGAGGCGGACGCTGCGGACTGGCCGCTCTTCGAGCGGGGCGACCACCGGCGCCCGGCGGGGCCGGTGCCCCGCCGCTTCCTCGAGGCCATCGACCCCACCCCGTTCGACGCCGAAGCCAGCGGGCG
>CAZEFP010000221.1:0-5939 GCA_964511565.1 uncultured Planctomycetaceae bacterium | reverse complement strand
CTTGGCGCCCAGGCCCACCCCGAGGATGTCGCGGATCACGCCGCCGATCCCCGTGCCGGCCCCGCCGTAGGGGTCGATGGCGCTGGGGTGGTTGTGGGTCTCGACCTTGAAGGCGACGTCCAGTCCGAGCTCGGCGTCGAACTCGATGATGCCGGCATTGTCGTGGAAGACGCTGATGCACCAGGGCTTGTCGAGCTCGTGGGTCGCCGCGGCGATGGTGGACTTGAGCAGGTTGTCGATCACCTCGCCGTCCATCTCGATCAGGCCGCGGAAGGTCTTGTGCTGGCAGTGCTCGCTCCAGGTCTGGGCGATGGTCTCGAGCTCACAGAGGCTCGGCTCGCGCCCCTCGGAGGCGTAGTGTCCCTGGACCTCCTTCATCTCCGTGAGGTTCAGGGAGAGGGCGCCCTCCGTCGAGAGACGGATCAGGCCCTCGTCGTCGAGCCCGCTGATGGGGACCTCGACCCGGCCGTGGCGCGGGCGCGGGTCAGGGGCGCCGTAGGGGAGGGACTCGGAGCCGATGGAGATGGCCTCGATGACCTCGTTGGCGAGCGCTGCGCGTGCGGCCTCTCCGAGTCGGCCGGGGTCAGCGCCCTCCTCGAGCGTGATCTCCCACGCCCGGAAGGTGCTGACCACGCCCCGGCTCTCGGCCGACAGCATGCCGTCGTCGCGCAGGGCGTTCTCCAGGGTCTGAGCGACCGGATCCATCACGCCGGGCTTGCGCGCGACGAGGACCCGGTGGCACCCCGGGCTCGCGGCGGGCTCGGAGCCCGGCGCGGTGATCCGAACGTCGTCGACCACGGGGTCCACGAGGAACTCCTTCATGGCCCGCTCGCGGGCGGCCTCGTCCAATCCCGGAGGCAGCAGGTAGCCGCGACCCAGGCGCACCTGGGCGACTCCCTCGAGCCCGAGCTCGGTCAAGGCTGCCTGGGCATGGACGCCCTCGGGGTCATCCACGCCATCGCGACGAAACACCTCGATACGCCAGGCGTCAGGGAGAGGCGAGCTGCTGACGGAACCGGCGGCGCCGGACCCAGGAGAGGCCATTTCGGTGGAAGTCATGGGGGGCTCGGCGGGGCTCCGACGGCCCCATCAGGTGGGCCTGCCGCTCGCCGGGGCCTGATGGTAGTGCTGGAGACCGTCAGAAGGAACGAGCCTCTTGCTTGCCCGTGGGGGATCAGGTGGGGAGGATATGGCCCCCGCGGCCGCGCTGCGGCCAGATCAGCCATGTCGACGGAAGAGAAGACCAGAGAACCGGCAGGGCTCCCCTTCGAGCGAGACATCCAGGAGATGGAGCGCAAGCTGGTGGAGCTCGAGGAGCAGGCCGGCGAGGACCTCGACATCACGGACGAGGTCCGGGCCCTGCGCTCCAAGCTCAAGGAGAAGCTGGTGGAGACCTACGCGGGGCTCTCCGCCTGGGACCAGGTGACCGTGGCCCGGCACCCGGACCGTCCTGTGACCGGGGACTACGTGGCGGGCGCCTTCGACGAGTTCATCGAGCTCCACGGGGACAAGCAGTTCGGGGATGACCCGGCCATCGTCACGGGGCTGGGGCGCATCGGCGAGCGCCGGTTCATGCTGGTGGGCCATCGAAAGGGGCGCACGACCAAGGAGCGGCTCCGCTGCAACTTCGGCTGCGCGCACCCCGAGGGCTACCGCAAGGCGCTGCGCAAGATGCAGCTCGCCGAGCGCATGGGACTGCCCATCGTGACCATGATCAACACCCCCGGCGCCTACCCCGGGATCGGCGCCGAGGAGCGCGGACAGGCCGCGGCCATCGCGGAGAACATCCTCAAGATGTTCGAGCTCAAGGTCCCCGTGATCTCCTACGTCATCGGCGAGGGAGGGTCCGGCGGGGCGCTCGGCATCGGCATCGCGGACCGGGTGCTGATGCTCCAGTACGCGTACTACTCGGTCATCTCCCCGGAGGGCTGCGCCGCGATCCTCTGGAAGGACGGGGCCCGCTCGCCCGAGGCCGCCGAGGCCCTGGGCCTGACCGCGGCGATCCTCGAGGACCTCGGGATCATCGACGGGGTCGTCGAGGAGCCCCTGGGCGGCGCCCACCGCGATGCGGACGTGATGATTCGCTCCATGCGCGACTCCATCGTCGAGCAGCTCGAGTCCCTGGACGGGATCGACGGCGAGGCCCTCGTGGCCGGCCGGCGGGAGAAGTTCCGGCACATCGGCTCGATCGACGGCCGCTTCCCCTCCCTGGCCTGAGGCCGTGTCGCTCCTGCGATCCGCGGCTCCCATGGTCATCGGGTGGATCAAAGCGAGACGCATCCTTCCGCTGACCGTCGCCAACGGCCCCGGGGGCGCTGCGTACTCCCGCGCGTGCGAGCCTCCTCCCTCCGACAGCCACCCCACGGCCACGACGCGGTCGCGCCTCGGTCTCGGGCCGAGCGGCGGCGGGTCTGCGCGGAGGAGGGGCAGATGAAGGCGACGGGCGATGGGGCCAGCAAGGGGGCAGACGAGGCCCGCCGCGAGGCCGCCCAGCTGGACCACGCCCTGGTTCGCAGGGCGCAGGGGGCCGACGAGGAGGCCTTCGCCGAGCTCGTTCGCCGCCACCAGGGGCGGGCCTATCGGGTGGCACGCAACCTGGTGCCCTCGGATGAGGACGCCCAGGACATCGCCCAGGAGGCGTTCCTGCGGGTCTTCCGCAACCTCGAGCGCTTCAACTTCGACCACGAGTTCACGACGTGGCTCTACCGCATCGTGACGAACCTGTGCATCGACTTCCTGCGCAAGCGGCGGGTGGCCTTCTCGGTCTCGAGGGGCAAGGAGGGGGACGATGGCGAGGAGTCCGCCCTCGACCTCGAGGACCACAGCGAGCCCGCGCCGTGGGAATACGCGGAGGCGGCCGAGACGGCGTCCGAGGTGCACGAGGTCCTCGCCTCGCTCGCGCCCCACTTCCAGAGCGTCCTGACCCTGAGGGAGATCGAGGGGCTGGGCTGCCCCGAGATCGCCGAGATCGTCGGGGCCACCCACGTCACCGTGCGGTGGCGCCTGCACCGAGGCCGCAAGCTCTTCCAGGAGGAGTGGGAGCGCCGGGCCCGCATGCGTCAGCAGGGCGCAGGCGATCTCATTCAGAGCGGTGGCGGAGAGGGATCCCAGGATCCCGCGCCAACGCAGGACCAGGGGCGTCGTACCCAGGGCGCGAGAAGCCGCGACGAAGGCACGCGATCATGAGACAAGGCAGCGATGGAAACGATGGCCGGACTGGCGAAGGTCAGTCCTTTCGGACCCGTGAGGAGTTCGAGTCGGCGCTCCCGCTCTTTGTCGGAGGTGATCTCGACCCTGCGGACGAGCGAGCGGTCGAGGGGTGGCTTGTGCAGCACCCCGAAGACCAGGGACTGTTGGATGCCGCCGAGCGGGCCCGGGACGTGTTGAAGGAGCACGGCCAGCGGGTCCGCGCGGCGGAGGTCCCTGACCTCTGGCCGGGGGTGCGCCGCACCCTCGGCGAGGTCGGGGTCCTCTCCGCTCAAGCTGCCCCGCCCCGCCGATCGGCGGTGCTCAGCTGGAGCCGGGGGCTCGCAGCAGCCGCCGCGATCGCCGTGGCCACGGGCGTCGGCTTCATGATGGGCGGGCCTGGCGCTGGCGGTGAGGCCGCCGTGGAGCCCACGCCGTTCGAGTCCGTCGCAGGCGCCGGGCTCGGGGGCGAGGCCTTCGGGACGGAGGCCGAGGTCGAGCTGGTGGGGAGCCGCCGTCAGGGGGCCCCGCTGCGCCGGTCCGGACCGGGCGAGGAGCACCTGATCGACGAGGCGCCGCTGGTGCCCCTGTGGCAGGTGGTGCCGGTGAATCACCCGGCGGGGAGCCGGTCGAGCTCGCAGCTCGCGAGCGACCGTCGATAGCCGGGCCGAGCCCCCGTCCGGGGATAGGGCCCTCAGCGGGGGCCCTGAGCTTGAGGACCGGGCAGGCCGCCGCGTCCGTCAGCCCTGGTTCGAGGTGGCGATCGCCCGATCGCAGCGCTCGATGAAGTCGTAGGCCTTGCGGATGTCGGGGTCCTCGAAGCTCGCCGTACGGGCTCGGAGCTCGATGAAGCGCTCGATCGAGGTCCGCGCCTTCACGAACTCACCGAGGTCGAACAGCAGCTGCGCCTTCAGGCTGTAGGCCTCGGGCAGCTCGGGCTGCAGGATCAGGATCTCGTCGAACTCGCTCACGGCCTCGTTGAACCGGCCGAGCTCCTCCAGGAGGAACGCGATGTGCAGCCTGGTCTTCACCTCGAACTCGCGGTTCGAGCGCTGGTTCTCGAAGAGCCGGGTCTCGTCCTCCGCGCTCAGCCCCTGGTCCTCCAGCTGGATCATGACGAGGCGCTGCGAGCTCCGGATGGAGTCGATCAGCTCGCGGCCGTAGGCGATGCTCTCGTCCATCTCCCCGAGGAGGGCGGTCGTGCGGACGAGACCGCCCAGGGACTGGGGCTCGCCGGAGTAGATCTCCCTGGAGCGCAGGAAGTGGCCCTTAGCCTCGGCCCACAGGCGCCGGGCCTCACGCTCGAGCTCGGCGGCGCGCTCCATCCGATCGGGCGACTCCGTGGGGCGGCTGCCGTCCCGGACCCCCGATGAGGCCTCGTCGTAGAGCACGCCGGCTCGCTCGACGGCGGCACCCCAGAACATCTGCACCCGGTAGTCGTCCTTCTCGGGGATCGACTCGAAGATCTGGATCGCCGCCTGGATGTCGGCCGAGCTCCCCTGGAGCAGCTTGCACTGCCCGTAGATGAGCAGGAAGCGCGAGTTCTTCGGGTCGATCTCCAGGGCGCGGCGCGCCTGGTCCTCCGCGCGCGCGATCTCCCCGAGCTCGATGTAGCGCAGCGCGTTCTCGAAGAACATCCCGAGCTTCTCCTCGTCGGTCAGCTGGGGCCGTCCGTCCTCGGTCTCCGGCGTCGAGCTGCAGGAGACGAGGCTCGCGCCGAGCGACGCGCCCAGGGCGAGGGCGAGGCCGGCGGTCAGTCGCTGGAGGGGGCGGTGGGGGCGTGTGGACATCGGCGTCAGGATGAGGGCGGGGGCTCGTTGGCTCCGCGCAATAGTGCATCGAGT
Source organism: uncultured Planctomycetaceae bacterium (assembly GCA_964511565.1). GTDB lineage: Bacteria > Planctomycetota > UBA1135 > UBA1135 > Saltatorellus. The sequence goes on along the minus strand of CAZEFP010000221.1, from coordinate 909 downwards.
CGGTCCTGTTGCATACGAACCTCCAGGATCCGTCCGCCCGAGAGTGCCACCAGTCCCGGCTTTGCCCCCTTGGGCTTGTGGATGTGCTTGCGCTGCGCCACGTGGACGGGCGCCCGGTCGGTCCCGCGGATGGGGGAGAAGTGGATCGCGAGGTGGGCCGCGTCCAGGATCTCCTCGGGGTCCGGCTCCTTGCCCCTGGGGGTGCAGAGCACCACGTGGCTCCCCGGGCAGTCGGCCGTATGGAGCCAGTAGTCCGAGCCGCGGGCGAGGCGGATCGTGAGGGTGTCGTTGTCCTTGGAGGTTCGGCCCACGCGGATCTCGGACCCGTGGGTGCCCACGAAGGAGCGGTAGGGCTTGCGGGGCGCGGGCGCCTTGCGCTTGCGGACGTTGGCCACCTGTCGCGGGTCGAGGAGTCCGGCCTGGACGGCCTCGGCGTCGAGCTTGGCGGCGTCGACCTCGCGGTCCTCGGCCTGCTCGGCGAGGGCCTCGAGCGCGGCCATGCGGGCGCGGGCCCGCTCGAGCTCCTCGCCCACCGTGGCGCGGGCCCGCTCCAGCTTGTGGAAGCGGTCGAAGAGCTTCTGGACGTTCTCCGTGGGGGCCAGCTTGGGGTCGAGCGCGATGGTCCGCTCCGGCGCGCCCTCCGCGAACCAGTCCTGCAGGCGGACCTCGCGGTCGCCTCGTTTGAAGGTGCCCAGGGCAGACTTGAGGAGGTCCCCATCCATCCGGATCCGCTCGGCCCCGTCGGCGGCGTCGGCCTTGGCCTCCAGCCCACCCAGCAGCGCACGGGTCCTGGCGATCCGGCGCTTCACGCGCTGCCGCAGGGTGCGCCGGGCGTCCGCGTCATGGGCCTCGGCGGCCAGCCGGCAACCGGCGGGCGCACGTGGACTATTACATGCCCTCTTTAGAATT
>CAZEFP010000220.1:3404-5952 GCA_964511565.1 uncultured Planctomycetaceae bacterium | reverse complement strand
CCAGTGTGTCTGCACCGTCACCGCCGCGCGATCCAGCCTCGGGAGCTGGTCTTGAAGACTGGGAAAAGACTGCAGCCTGCGCTTTGCGCCATGAACTCTGCCCGCCGAATTGGCGGAGATCTCTGCGAATTAGCTGACTGCTCTGGATCCAAAATAAGACCACATCAGATACGTTCCTGGTTTTCAGGCTCCTAGCCACCACGGACAAGGATCGCGCAGCGCATGGTTCGTGAAAAAAGCTCTTCTTCCAGGCCTCGGACCCGAAGACGCAGGTCAGGCGCTCCGGTGAGCTGCGGGAATGGCTGGATTCACGAGAACCGTTCGGATCGTAAGCAACCGTTCTCACGTGCGGTGAAGAGTTTCCGCCTCGCTCGAGGCTGCTGCGCGAGGTGTCGTCCTTCTCCGTGGAGACCGCCGCGGAGCGCGTCGGGCACCTCCAGCGCGTGCGCGATCTCCAGGACGAGACCGGCGGCTTCACCGCGTTCATCTCCTGGACCTGCCAGCCCGACGGCGTGCCCCGTGAGCAGGACTACCCGGAGAAGGCGACCCCGGCGGTCTACCTGCGGGTCCAGGCCCTGAGCCGCATCTTCCTGGACAACGTGGACAGCATCCAGACGAGCTACGTCACCCAGGGGATGAAGATGGGCCAGATGAGCCTGCAGTTCGGCGCCAACGACTTCGGGGGCACCATGCTCGAGGAGAACGTCGTGTCGGCCGCTGGCTGCTTCCACCTCTCCTCCGTGCAGACCGTGGAGCACCTCATCCAGTCGGCGGGCTTCACGCCGCGCCAGCGCAACTCCTGGTACGGGCTCGTGGACGAGCGCCACGACGGGCCGGTGTTCCCCGCCAACCGCGAGGACGCCGCGCCGGGGGTGAAGGCATGAGCCACGCGATCCAGAGGCAGGCCGAGGCCGCCGGCATCGGCGACATCGCGGAGCGCGTGTTCGGGGGCGAGCGTCTCTCCCGGGAGGATGGGGTCCGGCTGTACTCCGCCGACCTGCACGCGGTGGGAGCCCTCGCCAACTGGGTGCGGGAGCGCAAGCACGGCGACCTGACGTACTTCAACGTCAACCAGCACATCAACTACACGAACGTCTGCAACAAGCTCTGCCGCTTCTGCGCGTTCCAGCGCCTCCCCGGCCAGGAGGGGGCGTACGTCATGAAGCCCGAGGAGGTCGCGGAGAAGATCCGCGCCCAGCTCGACGAGCCGGTGACCGAGGTGCACATGGTGGCGGGGATCTACCCCAAGCTGCCCTACGAGTACTACCTCGACATCCTGCGCGCCGTGAAGGAGGTCCGCCCGGCCATCCACATCAAGGCGTTCACGATGATCGAGCTGATGCAGATCGCACGCCGGGCCAAGAAGCCCCTGGCGGAGGTCCTGCCGGAGCTCGTGGAGGCAGGGCTCGGCTCCTGCCCGGGCGGCGGTGCCGAGGTCTTCTCCGACCGCGTGCGCGACGAGGGCTACGACAAGAAGAACACCGGCGACGAGTGGATCGAGACGGCCCGAACCGTGCACCAGGCCGGCCTGCACTCCAACTGCACCATGCTCCACGGTCACATCGAGACCGTGGAGGAGCGGGTCGACCACCTGGACCGCCTGCGCCTCCTGCAGGACGAGACCGGCGGCTTCCAGACCTACATCCCCCTCAGCTTCCACCCGGACAACACCGAGTGGAGCCACCTCCCCGGCCCCACCGCCCTGGAGGAGCTCCGGGAGATCGCCGTGAGCCGCCTGCTGCTCGACAACATCGACCACATCAAGGCGTACTGGATCATGCTCTCGATCCCGGTCGCTCAGATGGCCCTCGCCTACGGGGCCGACGACGTGGACGGCACCGTGGTCGAGGAGAAGATCTACCACGAGGCCGGCGCCACCACCCCCCAGCAGGTCCTGCGCGCCGAGCTCGTCCAGTGGATCCGCGACGCCGGCCGCATCCCGGTCGAGCGCGACACCATCTACAACGTCCTCTGGAGCGCCGACGAGGCCCTCGCCCCCGTGGGCGAGACCGCGCCCGTCGCGACGGTCTGATACCCGGGGACCCGGAGCCCGGCCCGTACCATGGGCCCATGAGCTTCACCGGCCGGCTGACCTCCCTCGCCCTGATCGCCTCCCTGAGCCCGCTGGCGGCAGCGGCGCAGGATCTCCCCAACGTCGTGATCGTCTACGCGGACGACCTCGGCTACGGCGACCTCTCCTCCTACAACCCGGATGCCGCCTACGAGACGCCGAGGCTGGACCGGATGGCGGCGGAGGGGATCCGGTTCACCGACGCCCACAGCCCGTCGACCATCTGCTCCCCTTCTCGGGCGGGCCTCTACGCGGGACAGCTGATCTGCCGGACCGGCCGCGGGTCGCGGGCCTTCGAGGGGCCGGGGGGTCCGAGCTACCTGGAGCCGGGGATGGTGTCCATCGCGGACATGGCCCGCTCGCAGGGCTACCGCACCGCCGTCTTCGGGAAGTGGCACGTGGGGCTGACCTGGTTCGACGGCGAGGGGAAGCGCCTGGGCGGCGGCTTCGAGAACTCCCTGAAGATCGACTACGAGA
>CAZEFP010000220.1:0-3304 GCA_964511565.1 uncultured Planctomycetaceae bacterium | reverse complement strand
TTCCTGGAGAAGGCCCTCACCTTCATCCGGGCCCACCGGGAGCAGCGCCCAGGCGAGCCCTTCTTCCTGGTGCTGTCGACCCAGATCTCCCACGCACCCGTCCTGCCCTCACCCGAGTTCGCCGGGACCTCCGGCGCCGGGCCGCGCGGGGACTTCGTGCGGGAGCTCGACCAGATCACCGGCCGGCTCCTCGACGCCCTCGCCGAGCTGGAGATCGACGGGGACACCCTCGTGATGTTCAACGCAGACAACGGGCCCGAGACTCTCCACACCCGCTGGATGCGCGAGGACCACGGGCACGACGCCGCGGGCGGCCTGCGCGGCATGAAGCGAGACGGCTGGGAGGGCGGGCACCGCGTCCCCTTCATCGCGCGCTGGCCGGGGCACATCCCCGCCGGGCAGGTGTCCGGCCAGCTGACCAACACCACGGACCTGTTCGCCACCGTCGCGTCGCTCATGGGACACGAGCTGCCGGCGAGCGTAGCCGTGGACAGCTTCGACATGCTCCCCGCCATGCTCGGGCTGCAGGAGGAGTCGGAGCCCATCCGGCCCCACATGCTGACCCAGAGCTTCCGGGGCGAGTTCCAGCTGCGGGTCGGCCCCTGGAAGTACCTTGCCCACGCGGGCTCGGGCGGGAACGACTACTCGAAGGGGTGGATGAAGGAGGTCGCCCTCCCCACCGAGGACCCCGCGCCGCCGGTCCAGCTCTACCACCTCGGGAGGGACCCCGGGGAGACGCGCAACCTCGCGGGCACCGAGGCGGAGAAGCGGGCCGAGCTCGCCGCCCTCCTCTCGCGGCTCACCGCCGCTGAGGGCGGGCGCACGGCGCCGCTCGCGCGGCCGCCGCTCCCAAGAGAGGTGGCGCTGGGCGAACGGTGAGCCCCATGAGTTCTCCATCCGTGACGGGGGGCCTCAGGCAGTCATGGGAGTCCTCAGTCCGTGACGGCCTGCAGGCCGACCGCGTCGAGGACCACGTGCCCGTCGGTGCCCGCGTTGGAGACCTCGACCACGAGCTCCCCCGCCCCGAGGTCCCACGCGCCGAGGACCTCGTACGCCCCCGACCGAGGCGCCCGGCGCTGGTCGACGGTGAGGGCCGCGTCGACGCCCTCCCCGCGGACGGTCACGGGGACCGCCGACGCCCGGTTCGAGTACGGGGTCCAGGCCATGCGCACCTCGTACCGACCGGGCTCCGACACCTTGAACCGGAACCTGGCGGACTGGCGTCCCTTGTCCGAGTCCCCGTCGTGCCGGTACCCGGCGCCGAACCATCCCCCGATCGAGCGGCTGGAGGCCTCGAAGCCGACGCGCTCGGCGCCGTCGTCGTCGACCACCAGCGCCCCGAGCTGAGCGAGCGCGCGGCCGCGCTTCGCCCCGGCCGCGGACGGCGGCTCGAGGACCTGCCCGTCGGCGAGGAGCCGCGCGGCGAGGCGTTCGCGGTCCACCTCCTGGACGGCGCAGCCCTCGCGCGCGGCGTGCACCGCGGCGGTGGCGGCCGACTGCGCCAGGATCATGAAGACGGGCTCCATGCGGATCGACCCGAAGGCCACGTGGGTGGCCGACGGACAGCACACCACCAGCAGGTTCGCGCAGTCCTCCCGGGTCGGGGTCAGCGCGCCGTACCCGATCCGGAAGGGCCGGGGCACCCGGACCTGCACGTCCCCTTCGTTGCGGACGTGCCCGTCCGCGTCCACGTAGCGGCGGACGTGGTGGGAGTCCATCGTGTACGCGGCCAGCCCGACGGCGTCCGGCGCCACCTCGGCGCTCCGGCAGTGGTGCTCGGTCATGACCAGCGCCCCCCGCATCCGGCGCGCCTCGCGCACGTAGAGCTGGGGCGAGTAGCCGCCGTGCTCCACGAACTCGTCGCGGGCGGGGCCCCAGCGCGCGACCTCCTCGCGGATGGCCGCCGGCACCCGGGGGTGGTTCGCGAGCGTCCACAGGAGGCCCTCCGTCCAGTCGCGGTGCGCCCGGTGGAGCGCCTCCCGCTCGGCGTAGCTCGCCTCCGCCCACCCCTTGCTGTGGCCGATCCAGTCCAGGGACACGCCCCGGTTGTTGTTGGTGTCGGTCTTCCGGTTGGGCATCCCGATCGGGCTCCAGGGCGCGCGGTCCGCCCCCGCCTCGAAGTTGCGGAGCAGCAGCTCGTAGCGTCCCGGGTCGTAGCCCTCGGGCCGCGCCAGCGGGAGGCGGTTCTCCGGGTCGTCGGTGAAGCAGAGCCGGATGCAGTACGCCTGCACCTCGTCGTCCCCCGCGCCCTCCACGGCGGGCCCGCGCCCGCCGATCTCGGGCAGCAGGCCGCTCGTCGGGTCCCCCGGCACCCGCCAGGGGTCCACCTCGCCCGCGAACTGGTGGTACCGGGCGAGCCCCGTCCGGACGCCGGCGAGGGACTCGCCGAACTCCCCCTCGCCCTCGCGCCCCACGGTGTACGCCACCCCTGCGAGGGCCATGAGGTCCCCCTCGTAGGTCGCGTCCATGAACACCCGCCCTTCGATGCGGCGCCCCGACTCGGTCTTGATCCACTGGATCGAGGGGCCTTCGCTGCCCTGCGCCGTGGCGAACCCGATCCCACCGGGTGACCGATCGAGCCGCTCGCCGCGGAGGACGGTGATGCCGTGCTCCTCGATCAACCCCTCGAAGATCTGCTCGGCCACGTGCGGTTCGAAGGCCCACATCACCTCGCCGTCGCTGGCTCGGGCCCCGCCGCGGTAGTCCTCGGCACGCTCCTGACGCCAGGCCTCGGGTCGATCGTAGTGGCGCGACACGCGCCGGTAGAACTCGCGCGAGAGCCCGCCGACCGCGTCCTTGTGTCCGATGTCCGTGGCGCCCAGCCCGCCGCTCGAGAGCCCGCCGAGCCGCCCGTCGGGATCGACGAGCACCACGGTGCCCCCCATTCGTTCGACCTGGCAGGCGGCGATCACCCCTGCGCTCGTCGCCCCGTAGATCACCACGTCGGGAGTAGGTTCCCCGGGGGCTAAGCAGCCACCGAGACAGAGAGCGAGCGTCTCTAGCATGGCGTGAAGACCGGGGTGGAGGATCTCAGGAGTCGATCAGCGGTCGCGCGGATCCGAGGAGTGGACGGAGTCCGGGACGCGGTGGAAGCGCCAGGAGTAGACGTCTCCGTCCCGCAGGTGAAACCGGAGGCGGACCGCCCGCCCCTCGAGCGCCCCCAGGTCGATGTCCCCTGTCCACCGCGCGCCGCCATCGACCTCGTTGCCGATCAGCTCCCTGGCCTCGTCTCGGCTGAAGCCTGGGATCGCCTCGCCGTCGGCCCCGACGATCTCCACCCGCAGCCCCCCCGCGGCGGAGGTGG
>CAZEFP010000219.1:0-5968 GCA_964511565.1 uncultured Planctomycetaceae bacterium | reverse complement strand
TACTTCTTGAACTCCTTGACGATCTCCTCGTCCTGAAGCGCGGCCCCCGGCGCCATGGACGCGGGGTGAGAGGGGGCCAGGGGGGCCGCCGCGGCGGCCTGGCAGAGGCCCAGGACAGGGGCGAGGGCGAGGAGCGGGGATCGGAGCATGATCGAGAGCGGCGCGGGGGGGAGGAGGCACAGAGCCTTGGAAGAGCTTAGTCCCCCGGGGCAGCCTCGCTACAGGGTCTCTCTCACGGCCCCACGCCGCCGACGCAGAGAGGCCCCCGCGTCCAGGACGCGGGGGCCTCTCCCAGTCAAGCGGTGGCCATGGGCGTCACCGCCGCTCCCCTCCCGGGGTCAGCGCGATCCCACCCGGCGGAGCCTCCCGCTGCGGCGATCGGCGGCCTCGGTGACGTCGTCGCTCTCGAGGGTGATCCGGAAGCCCTCGTCCATCAGGATCGTGACTCGCTTGCCCTCCCGGGACACGAGGTGTCCGTAGAACACCCCCCCGTCCGTCTTGACCTTGACCCGCTTGAGGCCCGCGGTCGACGTCGTCGTCGCCGGCCCGCGGAGCGTGCTGCGGTCGTCGGTGATCCGGTCCACCCGATCGGCGCGCCTGGCATCCACGGCCATCCGCCCCATCTTGGTGTCGAGCATGATCTTGCCCTGCCCCACCGAGTGGAGTCGGCCGTCGAAGGCCTCGCCGCCCTTCAGCACGACGCGGACGTTCCCCACGTTCGGGGTGAAGATCATGCTGTCGTCGTTGAACTTGCGGCTCGGGACGCTCTTGAAGCGCCAGTAGCGCTCGTCCTCGATCCGCTCCAGCATCTGACGGCGACGACGGGTGGGCGCCTCCTCGGCGATGCTCCCCACCACCTCGACGGCGACCTCTTCCTGGACGATGCTGCCGTCGCTCGAGACGGCCTCGAACTCCGCTTGCACACTCCCGACCTCGGGCGCGGCGGGGATCGAGGCCACCACCTCCGGAGCCGCCAGGGCGCCGGCGGGGTCCATGGAATCGTTGCCTCCGTCCGCGTCCGCGTGAAGGTCACTCACCAGGTCCGGTGAGGGCGGGACCAGCACCGGAGCGAACTCGGGCAGCGCGGGCCCCATCACGGCCACCTCGACCTCATCGCTCGCCCCGTCGGAGCTGGCCGCCAGGACGACCTCATCGTCCTGCTCGCCCGGCACCTCAGGAGCCGCCTCACCCGCGTCGAGCTCCTCGACATCGGGCTCCGCGGCTGCGACGAGGTCCTCGGCCGACGCCTCCTCAACGGGAGCGTCCACCTCCAAGGCGACCTCCCCGTCGGGGGTGGCCACGCCGGTCGACAGGTCATCGGGCTCCTCGGTGGGCTCATCGGTGGGCTCATCGGTGGGCTCCGAGGCCGCGGCGACGGTGACGGTCTCGGCCACCTCGTTCGTGGGCATCGCGGGCTCGAGCTGGGTCTCCTGCTCGGCCTCCAGCTGGACCTCGGACTCCAGCACCAGCGCGTCGGAGGTCTCCATGGCGTCGCTCTCGACTCCGGCGAGCTCGACCGGGGCAAGCTCGGTCTCGATGGACACCTCGGCGAGGACCTCGGGCTCGGGGGCAGGTTGGACCTCGTCGAACTCGACGGGCGTCTCCTCCGGCCCCCCTGCCGCGGCGACGACGGCGGGGTCGGTGACCTCCGTCGGCTGGTCGTCCCAGGCCATGGGCCAGTCCGAAGGCCAGCCGATGGCGGTGAGGGACGCGGCCTCCATGGAGGGCTCCTCACCCGACTCCGGCATCGGAGCGGCCTCGGACGCCGCGACCTCGAGGACGGGCTCCTCCAGGATCTGCTCCTGACCGACGCTGTGGAGCTCGGCCGGCTCCTCGGACACGGGGAGCTCGGTGATCGTCTCGACGAGGGCGATTTCCTCGAAGGCGGGCTCCCCGGCGGGGTTCTCCTCGGCCTCGATCGCGGCCACGGCCTCGTCCTCCACGCGCGACTCCTCGGCCACCGCGGGCAGCTCGGCGGCGGCGATCTCCTCGGTGGGCTCGGGCTCCGTCGCCTCGGCGACCTCGACCCTCTCGACGGGCATCGGCTCCTGGATGGACTCCAGCGGGGGCTCCGTCACGACGGCCTCGGACTCCCAGGGGTTCGGCCAGCTCGACGGCCAGCCGAGGGCGGCGACGCCGAGGGTCTCGACCGTGGGCGCCTCGGTGGTGGTCTCTGCCGCAGCGGGGTCCTCCCACTGGAGCGGGCTCGCGTCCTCGGTGACCACCTCGGCCGCGGCAACCTCGACCTCGCCCTCGGCGGGGTCGAAGACCTCGATCTCCACCACCCTGGGCTCGTAGGGCTCGGCGTCGAAGGACTCCGGGAGCTCGACCGGTGACATGGAGGCCTCCGGGTTCCACCATCCCGCCGTCCAGTCGAAGTCCTCGGCGGCGGCCACAGGGTCCTCGATGACGGCGTCCACCTCGGCCTCGGGGAGGCTCAGCTGGGCGACGCTCGGCGCCTGGTCGAGCGCGACGTCAGCGCCGGGGGGCGCGGGAGCGACCAGGGCCATGAGCCATCCAGAGGCGAAGGCCCCGGGCTCGAGCTCGGTCTCCGTATCCGTCGCGTCCGCGTCCTGCCCCTCGGGCTCGTTGGCGAGGGCGACTTCATCGACCACCCCGTCGCTCAGCCGCTCCATGGGCGCGGGCACAGGACCCGGGCCCTGGAAGGGGCGGACCTCGGCCAGCTCCGCGGTGTCCGGCGCCGCAGAAGGGGCGACGTCTGCCACCACCTCGGCCCCACCGACGGTGAGGTTGTCTTCGGCGCTGGCATCGATCTGCTCCTCAGCCACAGCTACGGCCCCACCGGCGGCGGCGCCGAGGGGTTGGGGGGCGTCGTTCCCAGCGGCGACCTCCACGGCGGGCTCGCTCCGGGGCTGGTCCGCGGGCTCCTCCGAGGGCGCGTCGACCGGCTCGATCGCCGCCACCGCCTCGGGCTCGACCGGCGCTCCCACATCGGCCGCCTCAGGGGCGACGGCGACGGGCGCCGGCTCCTCGGCCTCGGCAGCGGCGACCTCGGGGGTCTCGGGCTCCACGATCGAGCCGTCGTTCGCTGCCGGATCCTCGACGGCGATCTCGCTGATCGTGGGCTCGACGGCCACGGCCTCGAGCTCGTTCGGCTCGGCGCCCACGGGCTCCGCGGCGCCGAGGGCCTCGAGGACCGTGGCGATCGACGGCTGAACCTCGGGAGCGCCCTCCTCGGGCTCCGGCTCCACGGCGTCCATGACGGACACGACCACCGGCTCCGGGCCCGAGGGCACCGACGCGTAGCTCGGCTCCTCCTCCGCGAGGCTCGACGCGTAGCCGAGCTCGTCCGGCTCACTCAGGTCGTCCGCGGTCTGGCCGATCTCCATCCACCCGGCCACCCGGTCGTCGGAGGGGCCGGGCGTCGAGAGCTGGAGGGGCTTGGCGAGCTCCACCACTTCATCGGGCGCGAAGAGGACCTCGTGCTCGCTGCGTGCGAGCTCGAAGTTGTCATTGAACGAGGCGGGGGTGCGGAGGAAGCTCCACACCGCGATGCCGGCGAAGGAGAGGAGCATGGCCAGCACACCGGGGAGGATCGCCTCGACCATGGGTCGCGACCGCGGCGCGGGCTCGACGAAGGACGTCTCGCCCCCGTCCCCGAAGTCCTCGAAGCCCTCCGGCGCAGCGCCGTAGACCTCGGACTCCTCGAACACGTCGAAGCCCTCGGCGAAGGCAGGCGGTGCCTCGGGGGCCTCGCCACCCTGGTCCCAGCCCGCGTTCGGCGCGCCCTCATCCCAGTCGAGGGGCAGAGCCGGAACCGACTCGTGCTCCTCGTACTCCGTGCCGGGTTCGGGGCCCACGTCGAGGAGCCAAGAGTCCCCCTCGAGGCCTCCGTTGAAGCTCTCTGCCTCGGGCTGAACGGGGCGTTCTTCCGGAGAGGGCGGCGGTGTGGGCTGGTTCGAGTCTTCCGACATCACAGATACGAATGGCTTGCAAGCTGGGGAAAGATCGTCGCCCTCGGCCTGGTACCTGGCGGGGGCGCGAACAGAGGGCGTATCGACCCCTGCGCTGCGGACCCTTTGGATAACGGGGCGATTCACGGGTCCCCGATGTCCCGGTCCGGGACCCTCGCGCCCCGGTCGCCGCCCAACCCGCCGGAGCTTCGCGTCGGCGGACCTGGAAAGATCTTCCGCCCGCAGGCCGCTGCCCCACCCTCAAGCGCTGGAGAAGGGGACCGGCCCGTCGATGCGACCCCCGACGCGTCAAAGGGATCGGCCGCCGCGGCGCCACCGCCCGGGCGCCGGGACGCCGACCGCGGGCGAGCCCGCGGACACGCGGCTCAGCGCGGCTTGAGGACCCGCCGCCCGGCCTGACGGAGGGTCAGCCCCTCGGTGTCGAAGTGCTCGAGCAGGGGGATCAGGAACTTCCGCGTGGACTGGAGCGCGTCGCGGAGCTCGGGGATCTCGAGGTGACCGTTGCGTTCGCAGTTGGAGGTCACCGCCTCCCGCGCCTCGGCCATGATCTCGGCCGCCATGAAGAGCTCTCCGCCCACGCGCTCGATGGATCCCTCGTCCACGCAGAGCTGGAGCACCGTGTCCACGTCACCCCGCGCGGCGCCGAGCTGCTCGGCGAGCTCCGCGGGTGACGGCGGCTGGAGCCTGCCCGCCACCATGCGCTCGAGGATCTCGCCGCGCAGCTTGGCCTGCGCGGGGTCGAGGGCCACCTCACGCCCCGCGAGAGCGATCATGCCGCCTGCCTCCAGCACCAGGCGACCGTCGGCCTCCTCCCGCTGCAGGAGCTCGGACACGAGCCCCTTGTCCATGGAGAGCGCGCTCCGCAGGTCGCGGACGTCCATTCGGCCGCGCATCGGGTTCCGGTCGAACCACCCGGTGAGCTCATCGCGGAGGTTCGAGAGGCAGAGCTCGAGCGTGTCGGCGTGGATCCAGCGCTGGCCGGACGCCAGGGGGCTCGCCTTGGCCTCGGACTCGAGGCCGCCGAGCAGCTCCTCCGTCTCCGCCTTCGACCGCTTGAGGGACTGGGACAGCTCCTCCACCGAGGCCCACCGCTCCGGCGCCCGCGCGAGGTGCGCCTCGAGCAGCGCCTCGGTGGAACCCAGGCTCGCCGCCTGCCGCTCGAGCTCCTCGATGACGAAGTGCTTGAAGCGCTTCAGCCGATACCGACTCTCCTCGAGGATGGCTCCACCACCCAGGGTGATCACCGGCGACGCGAGGCGGAGCACGAAGCGGTCGCCCGGGGCGCAGACCAGCGGGTGCTCCATGCGGAACTGCACGAGCCCGGTCTCGCCCGGCGCGATCTCATCGGCGTCGAGGAGCACCACCTCGCCCACCGCGTCCGCCGTCCCGGTGTGGACGCGCACCTGCATGCGGTTGGTGACGGCGAGGCCGGACGACTTCAGCGCCGTGAGGTTCGCCCCGACCATGGTCTGCGGCTTGAAGAAGCCGGGCGCAGCGACCACGTGCCCCCGCTCGATCTGGTGGTGGTCCACGTCCGCCACGTTCAGCGCAGCCGAGTGGCCCGCCCGGGCCACCTTGGCGCTCTCGTGATAGGCCTGGATCCCCCGCAGCTTGCCCCTCTGGCCGCCCGGCAGGACCTCGACCACGTCGCCCACGCCGACCGAACCGGACACGGGGATGCCGGTCAGGATCGTCCCGAAGCCGCGGGCGGTGAAGACCCGCTGGACCGGCATGCGGAACACGCCCTCCGCGGAGCGCGGCTCCGCGGCCGCCGCGAGCTCCCCGACCAGCGCCCGCAGCTCGTCCATCCCCTCGCCGGTGATCGCCGAGACCCGCAGGATCGGAGCGCCCTCCAGGAAGGTCCCCTCCACCGCGTCCCGGACGTCCTCCTCGGCCAGCTCCACCATGTCCGGATCGACCATGTCGACCTTGGTGAGCGCCACGAAGCCTCGCTCGACCCCGAGCAGCTCCATGATCGCGAGGTGCTCGCGGGTCTGGGGCATCACCCCGTCGTCGGAGGCGACGACGAGGAT
>CAZEFP010000218.1:0-5996 GCA_964511565.1 uncultured Planctomycetaceae bacterium | reverse complement strand
GCTCAGGCGGAGCCCACCGCCCGCGCGGCTGCGGCCCGGGCGTGGGCGGTCAGGCGCTCCTCTCTGGCCAGGGTCTCGACGTCGGCGGCGACCAGCGTGGGGTCGTCGAGCTTGAGCCAGGTTCGGATCCTGAGGAAGTTGAAGACCGAGAGGCCCCCCGAGTAGCGGGCGGCGCCGCCGGTGGGGAGGACGTGGTTGGGGCCGACGCCGTAGTCGCCGAAGACCTCCGCGGACCCCTCGCCGAGGAAGGACGCACCGTGGTGCTTCAGGCGGGACCGGGCGCCTTCGGGATCCTCGACGCAGAGCTGGAGGTGCTCGGGGGCGAGCCGGTCCACGGCCTCGAGCGCGGCCTCAAGAGTGGGCGCGACCGCGGCGAAGCCCGCGGCGAGGGCCTGGGAGGCCACCGCCTTGGTGTCGAGGGTCTGCAGCTGGCGCTGGAGCTCCGCCTCGACCCTGGGCAGGAGGCTGGCCTCGGTGGTGACGAGGGCGGGCCGGGCATCGGGGTCGTGCTCGGCCTGGGCGAGCAGGTCAGCGGCGATGAGCGCCGGGTTGGCGGACGCGTCAGCGAGGACCACGAGCTCGGAGGGGCCCGCGGGAAGGTCGATGCCCACGTCGCCGAAGACGTACTGCTTGGCCGCGGTGACCCATCGGTTGCCGGGGCCGACGATCACGTCCACGGGGTCGGTGACCCCCGGGACGCCGTGGGCCAGGGCCGCAATGGCCTGCGCGCCGCCCACGGTCAGGAGGCTGTCGGCGCCGGCGATCGCCGCCGCGGCGACCACGATCGGCCTGGGGTTGGGCGAGGCGACGACCACCCGCTCGACCCCGGCGGCCCGGGCCGTGACCGCGGTCATGAGGACCGACGAAGGCAGCGGGTAGCGACCGCCGGGCGCGTAGCACCCGGCCGCCTCGATGGGGACCACCTCGTGGCCGGCACGGCCTCCGGGGACCGGGACGTCCAGGCCGGAGAGCGCCGCCTTCTGGGCGCAGCTGAAGGCGCGGATCCGCTCGGCGGTGCGCTCCAGCAGGCCCCGGGTGGAGGCGTCGATCCGGTCGAGGGCCCGCTCCAGCGCGGCGCGGTCCAGGACCAGCGGCGCCGAGGGGGGGAGCCCGTCCAGCCCGGTGGCGTACTCGCGCAGGACGGGCTCGCCGCCGGAGCGGATGGAGTCGACGATGGACCGGGCCGTGATTCGCGTGGTCTCGTCCACGGGGCTGGGGGCCGAGGCCTCGATCTCGTCGAGGGCGATCTCCCGCAGGAGGGGAGCCTCTTGGATGAGGGTGCTCATGAGCGCTTCACCTCCGGCTTGGCGTCGCCCGCCCGACGGGTGACGGAGCCGGCGCGGAGGTCGAGCTCTCGCTCGACCTCCGCGAGGCTGACCCCCGCGCGGGCCATGGCGACCGCGGCGAAGTACAGCACGTCGGCGGCCTCGTGCACGACCGCGTCTTTCCCCGCGGCCTCGGCGAGCTCCGTCGCCTCCTCGCGGAGCTTGGACGCCAGGAGCGCGGGATCCTCGAGGAGCCGCTGGGTGTAGGAGCCGGGTTCCGGCGAAGTCCGCCGCCGTTGCAGGGTCTGCTCCAGGGCGCGGAGGCCGGAGGCCTCGCCCCAGCAGCTCTCGGTGTCCCTGTGGCAGAAGCCCGGGCCCGCCTGACGCACGACGAAGCGCAGGGCGTCGCGGTCGCAGTCCGGCTCGATGCGGATGAGCTCCTGGGTCGCCCCCGAGCTCGCGCCCTTCACCCAGAGCCCGCGGCGCCGGCTCTCGTAGGCGCCCACGCCGTTCTCGATGGCGTACTCGAGGCTCCGTCGGCTGGACCAGCACATCCCCAGGGCCCGGCCCACCTCGTCGGTGACCACGGTCGCGATGAGCCCGTCCGAGCGCTCCGAGCTGAGCGGCGCCGAGAACGCATCCACCAGGGGCAGCGCGCCGGTGTAGAGCGCCATGCCCACCTGGGCGTCAGCGCCCATGGCATCGAGGGCGGCGAGCTCCTCGCTGCGGGTCACTCCCCCGGCGACGGTCACGCGGGCGTCCCCCGCGGCGGCCACGAGCCCGCGGACGCGGTCGAGGGCCGTGCCCCCCAGCCGCCCCTCGAGCTCCACGAAGGTCACGAGGAAGCCGGACACGAAGGGGGCGAGCTCCCTCATGCGCTCCTCGACGCCGCGGCCGGTCCGCTTGCGCCAGCCCTCGACCACCACCTCCCCGTCGCGGGAGTCGAGGGCGACGATGACCCGCTCCCGGGGAAGCTCACGCAGCAGCTCGGGGCTCGCCGCCGTGCCGATGATGATCTTCTTCGCGCCCCGGTCGAGCCAGCGGCGGGCGGTCTCCAGGTCCCGGATACCGCCGCCGACCCGAACGGGGCCCCGCCGGCAGAGCTCGGCGATGAGCTCCTCGTTGGACCCCTCACCGGTGGCGGCGTCGAGGTCGATGACGGCGGTCTCTCCGACGCGGCTGAAGCGGTCGAGGAGGGGGCGGGGGTCGCCCGCCTCGATCGCGAGCTCCTCACCGCCCACGAGCTGGACGGTGGTGCCTCGCATGAGGTCGATGCTGGGGATGATCATTGGAAGTTCAGGGGTGTGGGGGTGGGTGTGGGGCGGACGTCGTGACCGGCGAGGGCGAGCTCGCCCTTGATGTGGTCGACGGTGGTGACCCCGTCGTGGAAGATGGAGGCGGCGAGCACAGCGGTGGCTCCGGCGTCGAGGGCGGTGCCCATGTGGACCGCGGTGCGGGCGCCGCCGCTGGCGATGAGGGGGACGGGGGCCGCCGCCGCGAGGGCGCGGAGCAGCTCGACGTCGTATCCCTCGCCCGTCCCGTCGCGGTCCCAGCTGGTGGCGAGGATCTCGCCGGCGCCGAGGCGGACCGCGCGGCGGGCCCACTCGATGGCGTCGGCCCCGGTGCGACGGGTGCCGCCCGCGACGATCACTTCCCAGCTCGGGGGGCCGCCAGAGCCCTCGGGGTCCTCGCGGCGCGCGGCGTCCAGGGAGAGCACCGTGCACTGGGCGCCCAGGCGCGCCTTGATCTCGGCGATCAGCTCGGGGCGCTCGAGCGCCGCGGTGTTCACCGCGACCTTGTCCGCCCCGGCCTCGAGGAGCCGCGCGGCGTCCTCGACGCGCCGCACGCCGCCGCCCACCGTGAGCGGGATGCCGATGGCGGCGCGCACGGCGCGGACGGTCGCCACGGCGCTCGCGCGGCCCTCACGGGTGGCCGAGACGTCGAGGAGGCAGAGCTCGTCGGCGCCGGACGCCGCGTAGGCCGCCGCGCGCTCCACGGGGTCGCCCGCGTCGCGGAGGCCCTGGAAGCGGACGCCCTTCACGACCCGGCCGTCCTTCACGTCGAGGCAGGGGATGACTCGGAGGCGAACCATCAGGCGACCCCCCCCGAGCAGGTGAGCGCCGCGCGCTCGAGCCAGCGCTCGAGGAGCGCCGCGCCGTAGGCTCCCGAGAGCTCGGGGTGGAACTGGCACCCGAGCACGGCCCCGCGCTCGATGGCCGCCACGAAGGGCTCGCCCTCGAGGGAGCGGGCCACGGACCAACCCTCCGCGGCGAGGGCGGGGCCGTCGTCGAGGCGGAAGCTGTGGGCGAAGTAGGCCTCGCCCGCCGCGAGCATGGTGCAGCCGGGGTCCGGCTCCACCTGGTTCCAGCCGAAGTGCGGGAGGCGGGGAGCGCCCGTCAGGAGCCGGGTGCGCGTCGGCGCGACCCCAAGGCCGGGGACGCCGGGCTCCTCCTCGCTCTCGAGGCCGAGGAGCTGGAGGCCGAGGCAGACCGCGAGGGTGGGCTCCCCGCGCTCCACGCGAGCCCGCAGCGGCGTGACGAGCCCCGCAGCGTCGAGCCGCTCCATGCCTGCGCCGAAGGCGCCCACGCCGGGGAGGACCACGGCGGCCGCACCGCGGATCTCCGCGGGATCGTCCGACAGCCGGGGCTCGACGCCCAGGCGTCGGAGGGCGGCGGAGACGGACGCGACGTTCGCGACGCCGGTGCGTACGAGGACGACGTCGGGGCTCATGAGAGCACCCCCTTGGTGCTGGGCACTGCGTCGGCGCCGTCGCGGGCCAGGGCGGCGCGCAGCGCGAGGGCGAGGGCCTTGAACGCGGCCTCGGCGCGGTGGTGATCGTTGTCACCGCGCAGGACGTCCACGTGCAGGGCCATGCGGCCCTCGATGGCCAGGGTCTGGAGGAAGTGGGTGAGGTTCTCGCAGGCCACCGCTCCGAGGCGTTCGCGCCGGAGGCCGAGGTCGACCTCGGGCCAGGGGCGGCCGGAGAGGTCCACGACGACCCGCGCCAGCGCCTCGTCGAGGGGGGCGTAGGCGCTGCCGAAGCGGGCGATCCCGCGGCGCTCGCCGAGCAGCTCGTCGAGGGCGCCTCCCAGGACGATGGCGCAGTCCTCCACGGTGTGGTGGTCGTCGACGTCGAGGTCGCCCGTGCACCGCAGGGTGAGGTCGAGGCGCGCGTGGCGCGCGAGGGCGTCGAGCATGTGGTCGAGGAACCGCAGGCCGGTGGAGACGTCGGCGCGGCCGGAGCCGTCCAGGTCGAGCCGGAGCTCGACCGAGGTCTCGCCGGTCTCGCGGCGGCGGGAGGTGACGCGTGGGGCGCGGACGGTGGGGAGGGTGTCGGTCACGGGAGCAGCTCCTGAAGCTGAGGGGTGCGGTCCAGGCAGACCCCTGCGCCGGCGGCGCAGAGCTGGTTCTTGAGGGCGCGTCGGTCGGCGTCCGTGCCGCCGGGGGGCAGGACCCCGATGGGGATGGCCCCCGCGGCGCGCGCGCTCTCCACGTCGTCCCGGGTGTCCCCGAGCATCCAGGCGGTGCGCACGCCGAGGGCCTCCATGGCGCGCCGCACGGGCTCGGGGTCGGGCTTGAGCGGAGCGTCGTCGCGGGTGATGACGGCGCCGAAGAGGTCGGCGATGCCCTGCTCCTCGAGGAAGCGTCGCGCGTCGGTCCGCGGTCGCCCGGTCACCACCGCGAGGGGGCGGCGCGCGGCGAGCGCCGCGAGGGCGCCTCGGTCCAGGAGCAGCCTCTCGGTGCGGCGCAGGCCAGGGGTCTCGGCGGTCCCCTGGTAGAGGGCCTCGAAGCGTGAGGTGACCTCCTCCAGGGAGCAGTCCACGCCGCGGCCCATGAGGAGCCTCCAGGTCAGGCGCCAGTCGTCGTTGGCGTCGCCCGCCGCCTTGGCGTCCGCGATGTCGTCGTCGCCAAGGGCCACCCCGAAGCTCGCGGCGGTCTCACGGATCGCCGCCCGGTACGACCCGGAGACGTCGGCCAGGACCCCGTCGAGGTCGAAGAGCAGCGCCTCGGGCGCGAACGCTGCGCGGATCGCCCGGTCGAGGCGGGTGTAGCCGGCGGAGTCGCCTGGGAGCGTGATCCGGAGGGCGTCGGAGAGCCCGGGCACCCCGGGGAACGCGCGGATCGCGATGCCGAGGCCGGCCATGAGGTCGCGGACCTGAACGGCGCGCGGGGTGCGCAGGAAGACGAAGTTCCCCTGGCTCGGCGCTGCGCTGACGCCGAGCTCCTCGAGGGTCGCCAGCAGCGCGGATCGCTCGCGGCGCACCCGGCCCACCGTCGGTGAGACGTCGTCCTCGAGGCGGCGAGCCGCCGCGACCAGGGAGCCGGCGCTCACGGGGTAGGGGTTGCCCGCCGCGCGCAGCGTCTCCACGACCTCGGCGGAGCCGAGGGCGAACCCCACACGAAGTCCTGCACAGCCGTAGGCCTTGGACATGGTGCGCAGCACCACGGCGTTGGGGAGCGCGAGGGCGGGGGCGGTGAGGTCCTCGTCCGCGAACTCGGCGTAGGCCTGGTCCACGATCAGGAGGGCGTCGGGTGCGGCCTCCGAGAGCGTCCGCAGGTCCTCGGGCGAGGCCACGGCGCCGGTCGGGTTGTTGGGGCTCACCACCGCGATCAGGGAGGTGCGGGGCGTGACCGCCGCGAGGACCGCGTCCACCGGGTAGGCGGCGCCGTCCTCCCAGGGGACCTCGACCACGTCACCGCCTGCGAGCGCCGCGTAGCGCGGGATCATCT
>CAZEFP010000217.1:0-5999 GCA_964511565.1 uncultured Planctomycetaceae bacterium | reverse complement strand
CGTTGAAGACGTGGGCCCGCTCGCTCTCGCGCAGGGACGGGAGGACCTCGGCCATGACGAGGAAGGGCCCCGTCAGGTGCACCGCGAGCGCCCGCTCCCAGTCGTCCACGCCCAGCTCGTCGAAGGGCTTGAACTCCACCAGGCCGGCGCAGTTCACGACGACGTCCGTGGCCCCCTCGAAGAAGTCCACCGCCCTGAAGACGGCCGCCTCCACCGAGCCGTGGTCTCGCATGTTCGTCTGACAGGCTTCACCCTGCCCGCCGGCCGCCTCGATCTCACCGACAATCGCGTCGAGGTCCGCTGAGGTCCGGGCGGCGACGGCCACCATGGCGCCCTCTCGGGCGAAGCGCAGCGCGATGGCGCGTCCGATGCCCCGGGTTCCACCTGTGATGAAGACCCTGAGGGGGCCCTGGCTGGAGTCTGTCATAGTGACGGAGTGTATCCCGATGGCCCCCCCTGACGCCCGGGGCGTCCCCACTCCCCGGCAAATGGCCTCGATCCGGCCCGGCGGGAGGTAAGCTTCGGGCACGGGCGAGCCGCCCTCCGGCCCGCACCTGGCGCGATTCGCCTCCGGATCCCCGATCGGGACCGAACCTCACGAGCCGTCCATTCCCTTGCCCATCAACGAGCACGTCATCCGCTGGAGCGAGATCCGGCTGCCCCACCCCTCGAGGGAGGGCGAACTCATCTCGTGGAAGGTCGACGGACCCTTCTCCCTGCGGAGCTACTACGAGGCCGAGGGCACCGAGGGCCGGATCGAGCTCGACCTCAGCCACCGCAACGAGGACGGCACCATCGACCGCTGCCTGCACTGCGGGTCAGGCGGGCTCAAGGGGCGCATGGAGCCGTCCGGCGCATCGATCCTGATGGGGCTCCTGTGGCTCGCGCTGGCCGCAGGACTCGCCCCCTGGACCTACGGCCTCTCGGTCGCGGTGGCCGCCTACCCCCTCTGGTTCCTGTGGACCAACGCGTCCAGGGTCCAGAAGTGCACCTCCTGCGGCGCGGAGTTCGTCGACTTCCGCATGGGCCCGCGGCCCTGATCCGCCGCCCGAAGCCCCCACCTCGGCTCAGTCAATGAGTCAACCAACGAAGAGAGCCCCGCGCAGGAAGCGCGGGGCTCTCTTCATGGATCCTGGAAGGGGCCGGCCCGAGAGAGCCCGCCCGATCCGGTCGGATCAGAAGGCGGCGTTGACGCCGATGCGGATCAGGTCCGTGTCGCCAAGGTCGGCCGAGGTCCAGTTGAGGATGTACTTCATCGCGTGGCCGTCGACGTAGTAGTTGGCGCCGAAGTCGATGATGTCGTCGCCAGCCGCGCCGTCCAGGTCCTGGTAGCGGAGGCCAAGCTCCCAGCTCTCGTTCAGGGCGAAGGTGCCCATGATCGACCAGACCGAGCTGTCGGCGAGGTAACCCGTGCCGGCGCCGAGGCCGAGGACGTGAGCCTCGTTCGTGTCGAAGTTCGAGCCCGCGCCGCCGTCGCCGTAGCTGACGAAGTTGGCCGAGATGCTGAACTGGCTCGACTGGGCGCCCGCCTCGATGGCGAAGCCGCTGGCGTCGTCAACGGCGCCGTCGTCGAAGTAGGAGATGCCGGCGGAGGCGGTCATGTCGTCGCCAGCGCCGTAGGCGCCCTCGACCATGCTCGTCCCGGCGCCCATGAAGTCCATCCCAGCGTGGAGCGCGTAGAACAGCTCGTCGGCGTTGTCGTCGCTGCCGTCCTGGATCGTGATCGCCCAGTTGAAGGCGTCCATGTCACCAGTGACCGCGAGGCCTTGCTGACGACCGGCGAACATGGCGGCGTTCACCGAGCGGTCGACGAAGAACAGGTTGCCGGAGTCGATCTGGCTCTCGGAGAGCACGTAGCCGCGGAACTGACCCATACGGATGTCGATCGTGTCGCCGGCGGAGACGTCGATGTAGGCGTCAAGCAGGTTGCCGGTCCCGAAGTCATTCTCGAGACGGTAGCCAACGCCAGCAGCCGTGGTGCCGGTCATGAACATACGGGCGTTGTCGATGTTGAAACCGCCAATGTCCGCGTCGCTGTTGTTGTTGTAGATCGCGCGGATACGACCGCCGAAGGACGGGCCGCCGCCCTCCATGTCCTGGAGGTTGGCCGAGAGGGCCTGGACGTCGTTGTCGAGTTGGTCCCAGTCGCTGTTGTTAGCGACCGCGGTACCGCAGGTCAGGGTCAGCGCGCAGGCGCTGAAGACGAGCTTCTTCATGGGATTGCCACCTGCGAGGTGGAACGGGGACTGCCGAGAGAGCAAAGGGGGTTGGTTGGTGGGTGGGTTCCTGGCGGACGACGAACAGTTGCCGCCTGACAGGCACTCACATCAATACTTCCGAGGAAGTAGGGATGCCATCGGCGGGGTCGCCGTGGCCTCGGACCCTTTTTGTGACGAATCTGCCACGAAAGTCGACCCCCTCGAGCGCAGAACCGTCCTCAGGAATGGTCCTACCCCCCTCTCGTACATCGTGAGGCTGCCCCCTGCCCCAAGTGCCATCCGTAACAGGTAACGGTCAGGAAGGAACAGTCTCGGCATTCAAGCACACCGAGGTCACGCACCGCGCCATGCAGGCGCCTCGCCGGGCTCTCACCCCGGGCGTCGCTGGCCTGCACTAACGCAGCTTGATCGAGAACCCCGATGTCGTCCGCTCGATCAGCCAGGCCTGTGGCTCCTGTTGTTGCCCGGAGAGCGTCAACTCCCAGCATCCTCCCCCAAGCGTGGACAGAGCGGCGTTCCGCTCGGTGAGGCGTGCCCCATCGTGGTCGAGCTCGGTGGACCCCAGGTGGCGCCGCCCCGCGGGGCTCACCTCGTAGAAGTCAACGGAGTGCGAGCCGAACGCCCATCCTGGCGTCGCCCGTAGCTCGAGCTCCGTGACCCCGAACTGGAAGGAGCGGAAGACCTCTCCGCTGGGCTCCCTGGAGCACCCATGGAGGAACAAGACGAGCCCGAGCATCCAGAGAGTGGATCGCACGGGCCCATGGTCGCCCCTGGAGGCCCATCATTCACGGGAGAGCCCTCGAATCCTCCACCTCGGCTCAGTCAATGAGTCAACCAACGAAGAGAGCCCCGCGCAGGAAGCGCGGGGCTCTCTTCATGGATCCTGGAAGGGGCCGGCCCGAGAGAGCCCGCCCGATCCGGTCGGATCAGAAGGCGGCGTTGACGCCGATGCGGATCAGGTCCGTGTCGCCAAGGTCGGCCGAGGTCCAGTTGAGGATGTACTTCATCGCGTGGCCGTCGACGTAGTAGTTGGCGCCGAAGTCGATGATGTCGTCGCCAGCCGCGCCGTCCAGGTCCTGGTAGCGGAGGCCAAGCTCCCAGCTCTCGTTCAGGGCGAAGGTGCCCATGATCGACCAGACCGAGCTGTCGGCGAGGTAACCCGTGCCGGCGCCGAGGCCGAGGACGTGAGCCTCGTTCGTGTCGAAGTTCGAGCCCGCGCCGCCGTCGCCGTAGCTGACGAAGTTGGCCGAGATGCTGAACTGGCTCGACTGGGCGCCCGCCTCGATGGCGAAGCCGCTGGCGTCGTCAACGGCGCCGTCGTCGAAGTAGGAGATGCCGGCGGAGGCGGTCATGTCGTCGCCAGCGCCGTAGGCGCCCTCGACCATGCTCGTCCCGGCGCCCATGAAGTCCATCCCAGCGTGGAGCGCGTAGAACAGCTCGTCGGCGTTGTCGTCGCTGCCGTCCTGGATCGTGATCGCCCAGTTGAAGGCGTCCATGTCACCAGTGACCGCGAGGCCTTGCTGACGACCGGCGAACATGGCGGCGTTCACCGAGCGGTCGACGAAGAACAGGTTGCCGGAGTCGATCTGGCTCTCGGAGAGCACGTAGCCGCGGAACTGACCCATACGGATGTCGATCGTGTCGCCGGCGGAGACGTCGATGTAGGCGTCAAGCAGGTTGCCGGTCCCGAAGTCATTCTCGAGACGGTAGCCAACGCCAGCAGCCGTGGTGCCGGTCATGAACATACGGGCGTTGTCGATGTTGAAACCGCCAATGTCCGCGTCGCTGTTGTTGTTGTAGATCGCGCGGATACGACCGCCGAAGGACGGGCCGCCGCCCTCCATGTCCTGGAGGTTGGCCGAGAGGGCCTGGACGTCGTTGTCGAGTTGGTCCCAGTCGCTGTTGTTAGCGACCGCGGTACCGCAGGTCAGGGTCAGCGCGCAGGCGCTAAAGACGAGCTTCTTCATGGGGATTCCACCAGCAAGGTGGTTGGGGGACTGCCGAGAGAGCAAAGGGATTGGTTTCGAGGCGCAGAGGTTGCCGCGGCGAACTTGAGCCGTCGACCTGGCACGCATGAAATCGCTTCAAAGAAGCAGGGGAGACATCGGTGTGACCCCTGACGACCCGGACCGATTTCAGCGCAAATCTCAGCCTTGGCAGATGGTCTAAGGCGAGGGACCTTATTTCCATGCCTCCAGGCAGGTTTTTTGGACCATCGCCATGAAGTTCGCTTCATGGCAGGAGCACGAATCAGTCCTCCGATCCGCCAGAGCGCCGGTCCTTCTTGATCTGGCCGCGGGCGCGTTTCTTGTCCAGACGGCGCCGCTGGGACCCCCTGGTGGGCTTGGTCGCCCGCCGCGCCTTGCGGATCCGGAGACCATCAGCCACCAGCGCCGCCAGACGCTCCCGACACACCTCGAGGTTCTGGTGCTGGGAGCGCCGCGCGCTGGATCGCACCACCAGGGCCTTCTTCTCGCCCACGAGGCGGTGGCCGAGGGCGGCCATGAGGCGGTTCCTGTCAGTATTACTTAGGGCCGTCGACGAGCTCACCTCGAAGCGGATCTCGACGGCGGTCTCCACCTTGTTCACGTGCTGCCCCCCCGGGCCCCCTGCCCGCATGGTGCGCACGGTCAGCTCCGCGGCAGGGATCAGGACCCGCTCGTTCACTCGCAGCGGGTCCATGGATCAGGCCCCTGAGAGGCGCCTGAGGGCGGCCCACGTGAAGATCCCCGTGCGGTGACCATCGCTGAAGGTCACGGAGAGGGCGTAGTTGCCCACCAGCTCCACCCCTGACTGGGTGAGGTCCTCGGCCACGGTTTGCGGGTCCAGGAGCGCCGCTCCCGTGAACTCATCCACGCAGCGAGCGCAGGGGCACCCGAGACGCAGATCCCGGGCGCTCACGGCGCTGGTGGACCCGCCCGGCCACTCGAAGCCGATGCGCTCCGGCTCCCGGCGCAGGATCCGCACGGGCGGCTCCACCCGCTCCGGGCCGCTGGCGTCGGGGTGCTCCTTGGCGCCTCTCACCCGACACGTTCCAGGTAGGCAACCCACCGGCGGTCGTAAGTGGTGGCGAGGACCGGATTTGAACCGGTGACCCCTTGATTTTCAATCAAGTGCTCTACCAACTGAGCTACCTCGCCTCTCACTCCCTTTCGGGGCTGGAATTCTCCGTCAGGCGGGGTCGGTCGTCAACGCAAAGCCCCCCCCTTTCTCGCTCCTCTGCGGCTCGGGTCCCGCTGGGCGGGTCACCTCCTGGGCTGAGCCCGGCTGCCGAGTGCGCCCCCGCTGCCCCCTGCCCGGGCCCATCGCTCCTTGTCCGCTCGCGGTCTCAGCCACAGATCGGGCTTGAATCGCCCCCCCATGGCTTGCTCATCTGGGGCCATGGATTCCCTCAGGACTCCCTCCTGGCGACGCGAGGAGGACGCTCGCCCCCCCTCCGAGCCCGAGCAACCGGGTCAACAACCGGAGACGCAACCCTCCCCCAGCGCGTCCCAGGCGACCCACGCCCCTGGCAACGTGGTGAGCGGCTCGGGGATCCCCCTCGCGGCGGCCGCGGCCATGGAGGGCGTGCCGTCGGTCCAGGCGCTCCGCAAGCGGATCAAGAAGGGCACCCTCCAGAGCGTTCGGGTGCTGCACCGGGACTCCATCGTGGTCGGAGTGGAGCTCGAGGAGCTCGCGAGGCACTACCCAGGGGCTTTCGGCTCCGAGGGGACAACCACGCCGCCTCCGGACGCCCACGACAAGCAACCCCAGGGCCACGCGGAGCAACCTGGCACCCCC
>CAZEFP010000216.1:0-6016 GCA_964511565.1 uncultured Planctomycetaceae bacterium | reverse complement strand
TCGCCGCACCCCCCCGATGACGGTCAACGCCCACCCCGCCAGTCAGCGCGGCGTCGATCGCCTCAACCTGCCCTGGCAGCTGCGCGCCATGCGGTTGGGGTTCCGGCTGCTTCGGGCCGTGTCGCGCGGCGCCGCCGGGCGCCTGGCGCTGCACCTCTTCGTGACGCCGCGCAGGCACCGGCCGCCGGCGCGCGAGCTCGAGGTGCTGGCCCGGGGGGAGCGCCTCTCCATCGCCCACAAGGGGCGTCAGTTGGCCACCTGGCGATGGGGGCGAGCGGCGGGCACCCAGGAGCGCGGGACCGCGATCCTCGTCCACGGGTGGGAGGGCCGTGGGGGGCAGCTCCACGGCTTCGTCGCGCCGCTCCAGGCCGCGGGGTTCGACGTGGTGGCGTTCGACCACGTGGGGCACGGCGAGTCCGACGGGAAGCGCTGTTCCCTGCCGACCATGCGGGACACCCTGCGAGCGGTGGCGCGGGAGACCCTGGATGACCCGGAGGCCGGGCCCGCGTGCATCGTCGCCCACTCCATGGGGACCTTCGCGTCGAGCCTCCTGCTCGCGGAGGGGTGGCGGGGCACGCGCGTCTGTTATGTGTCCCCGCCCGATGACCTGCTCGTCTATTTCTCCCACTACCTGGAGCTGGTCACCGGCAGCGATGACCTCCTGGACGACCTCGTCCGGCTCATGGAGGAGCGCTTCGGCGAGCGGGCGGAGGAGTTCGAATTCCGTCGGCTCGTGGAGACCCTGGACCAGCCCCTGCTCGTGCTCCACGCCGTCGACGACGAGGACGTCCCCATCGAGGCCGGGCGCTTCGTCGCCTCCCACTGGCCCGCAGCGCGCATGGTCGAGCTCGACGGCCTGGGACACCGACGCATCCTGCGGGATCCTGGGGCGATCCAGGCGGCTGCGACCTTCCTCGCCGAGTGAAGTCGGGCTATCGCTTGCGCCGCCGTCGGTCGTGTCCCACGGTACCCCTAGAACCCATGCACTGGACCGCCAAGCTCGCCCGGCTCCTCGCCGCCACGCTCCTGCTTCTCGTGGGCGCCCTGGACTCCCACGCGGCTCCGCAGGTGGACGAGGAGGGGCTCCCTGCGCCGCCCGACACGGCCTTCATCATGCGCGTGGACGGGCCCATCGACGCCGGGCATCAGGCGTTGTTCCGGCGCGCGGTGGTCGCCGCGAAGGCGAGCGGCGCGCCGCTCATCATCGTCTTCGATACGCCGGGCGGAGAGCTGACCCGGATGCGCCAGTTCGCCGGAGCCATCGACTCCGCCGTGAAGGACGGGGTGCGGGTCATCGGCTGGGTGGACGATGAGGCCCTCTCGGCGGGCACGTGGCTCGCCATCGCCTGCGAGAGCCTGTACGTCCGCGAGCGCTCCTCCATCGGCGCGGCCCAGGCCGTTCAGCTCACCCCCACGGGCATGGTGCCGGCGGGGGAGAAGATCGCCTCGGCGTACCGCGCGTGGGTCCGGGGCTGGGCCAAGACCCACGGGAAGAACGAGCTCCTGGCGGAGGCGATGATCGACCCGGGCACCGAGGTGCGGCGGGTGAAGATCGACGGCATCGAGCAGGACATCAGCGGCACGCGCTGGGACGACCTCGTGGCCAAGGGCGAGGCGCCCGAGCTGATCCGAACCGTGGTGCCTGAGGGCACCCTGCTGGCGCTCACCGGGGCCGAGGCCATCGAGCTCGGCTTCGCCGACGCCATGGCCGAGACCACCGAGTCGCTGCTCTCCAAGGAGGGGCTCGCAGGCCGACAGCTGACGCCCCTGGACAAGACGCGCTCGGAGGACCTGCTGGCCTCGCTGCACGGCATGCGGCTCCTGCTGCTCTTCCTCGGCCTGTTCTTCGGGTACGTCGAGCTCAAGGTCCCAGGCTTCGGCATCCCCGGGGGGCTCTCGATCCTGTGCTTCATCGGCCTCTTCGTCGGTCAGTACCTGATCGGGCTCGCGGACATCCCGCACGTGGTCCTCGCCGCGGTCGGCGTCGTGCTCGTGGGCACCGAGATCTTCGTGGTCCCGGGGATGATCTGGCCAGGCCTCGTGGGGGCGACGTGTCTGGTCGTGGGGCTGCTCATGAGCCAGGTCGGCCCGGACCTCTCCATGGGGGACGCCTGGGACCGCCAGCTCCTCTTCGACGCGACCTATCAGCTGGTGGCCACCGCCGCCGCCGGGGTCTTCGCCATCTGGACCCTCTCTCGCTTCCTTCCGCAGACCCCGGTTCTCGGTCGGATGGTGCTCGCGGGCGCCGGCGGCGTCGCGGACGCCATGCCCGAGGCGAGGGACGAGAGCCGCCTCCAGCACGCGCGGCCCGGCGCCCTGGGCACGGCCTCCACCGATCTCCGCCCGGTGGGCAAGGTGGCCCTCGACGGCGACGAGGAGGGCACCTACCACGAGGCGCGCCTCGAGGGCGGCGCCCTCGCGCGGGGGGGCCGGGTGAGGGTGATCGAGGTCAACGCCGGCCGGCTGGTCGTCGAGTCGGTCGGGCCGGAGTCCGCCGGCGAGGCTGAGGAGGCCGGGCCGTGACGCAGATCATCCTTCTCTTCAGCGGCGGGTTGCTCCTCGTGCTGATCGAGGTCTTCGTTCCGAGCGGAGGCATCCTCGGCCTGCTCGCCGCCCTGGCGCTGATCGGCTCCATGGTCCTCGCCTTCATGGAGGACTTCACCCTCGGCTTCTCACTGCTCGCGGCCACCGCGGTCCTCGTGCCGGTGATCGTCACCTACGGGCTGCGCGTCTTCCCGAAGACGCCCATCGGTCGCAAGCTGACCGCCGGAGGCTTCAGCTTCGAGGACGGTCGCGCCGTGGACCGGCGGGACCTCTCGCTCCTCTCCAAGGCGGGGGTGGTCGAGTCCGACCTCAGGCCAGCCGGGATGGCCCGCATCGACGGTCGCCGGGTGGACGTGGTCAGCCGCGGCGAACCCATCGAGCAGGGCACGCCCATCGTCGTCGTCGAGGTCTCGGGCAACCGGGTCATCGTGGCCCGGGACCCCGCGCACCAAAGCTCATGACAGGGACGGGCCCTGCCCTCCTGCCTCAGATTCGTCTCTCCCAACCCCACCCATGCACTACTCCCAACTCGCGCTCATCGTCGCGGACGGCGAAGAGCCCGGCATCTTCGAGGTCATCGGCCTCGTCGTGCTCGGCCTTTTCCTGCTCGGCTTCCTCGTCCTGTTCCTGCGTTACGCCAAGCTCTACATCCAGTCGGTGCTGTCGGGTGCGGGCGTGGGGCTGTTCGACATGCTGGCCATGAGCCTGCGGAAGGTCGACCCCTCGGTCATCGTGGTGGGTCGGATCAACCTCGTGCAGTCGCGCATCAACGGGATCGCCGCCAGCGATCTCGAGGCGCACTACCTCGCGGGGGGCAACGTCCCGCGCGTCGTGAGCGCCATCATCTCCTCCAACCGAGCCGGGCTCGACCTGGACTACAAGGCGGCCACGGGCATCGACCTCGCGGGCCGGGACGTCCTGGACGCGGTCAACACCTCGGTGACGCCCAAGGTCATCGACTGCCCCGACCCGGCCAAGGGCAAGAGCGAGGTGGCCGCGGTGGCCAAGGACGGCATCCAGGTGCTGGCCAAGGCCAGGGTGACCGTGCGGACCAACATCGCTCGCCTCGTCGGCGGCGCGGGTGAGGAGACGATCATCGCCCGGGTGGGTGAGGGCATCGTGTCCACCATCGGCTCCATGGACACCCACAAGCACGTCCTCGAGAACCCCGACGAGATCAGCAAGACGGTGCTCAACCGCGGCCTCGACGCGGGCACCGCCTTCGAGATCGTCTCCATCGACATCGCGGACGTGGACATCGGCCACAACATCGGCGCCCGCCTCCAGGCCGACCAGGCCGAGGCAGACAAGCGCGTGGCCCAGGCCCTCGCCGAGAAGCGGCGCGCCATGGCGGTCGCGGCCGAGCAGGAGTTCAAGGCTGGCGTCCAGGAGAACCGCGCGAAGGTCGTCGAGGCCGAGGCCCAGGTCCCCCTGGCCATGGCGGAGGCCCTCAAGTCCGGCAACCTCGGGGTCATGGACATGTTGCGCCTGAAGAACCTGGAGTCCGACACCACCATGCGCCGCAGCATCGGCGGTGAGGCCGGCGGAGGCTCCAACCCCAGCGCCTGATGCTCGCGGTCCCCTCGTTCCTCGGCGTGCTCCCCGTCCAGGGAGGCGTCAGCTTCGATGTCGACAGCCTGGTCGGCCTGGTCATCGTGTTCTTCGCGGTGGTCTGGCCGGTCATCCGGGGTCTGTTGAACGTGGCGAAGTCGAACCGGCAGGACTTCCAGGCGAGGTCCGGGTCGGATTCGAGTCGGTCGAACGCGCTGGAGGCCTTCCTCGAGGGGCTCCGTGAGGAGGACGACGACGACGACGACGAGGAGGCCGACCGTCTCCGCCGCGCCGCGGCTCGTGCCCGGAGGCGGCGGGAGCAGCGGGAAGAGGAGCTGGCCGCGCAGCGGGCCCGGCGGGAGCGGGCCATGGAGGCGGCGCGCTCCGATCCATTCGAGGCCAGCCAAGGGGAGGTGGCCGAGGCGACCGTTCAGGAGAGCCCGAAGGAACGCCCCTCCGTATTGGCGCCCTCGAGGGGAGGCCGGGAGGGCCGCGGGAGGGGACCGACGAAGCGCTTCGAGGTCGCGATCGACGGCGACCTGGACGAGATCCCCAGCGAGGACGCGTTGGAGGCGGACCTCCTCGCACGGCCGAAGCCAGAGCGCCGCGCGGAGCCGGAGCGTGAGCCTGATGAGGAGGGGCTCGAGGTACTCTCCGGCGCAGGGGAGCGGGCGGCCTTCGCGCTGGACTCGGAGCAGGCGTCCCCCCTGGATCGGATCCAGGCTGGACGGTCGCCCTGGCGGTCGGCCATCCTGATGAAGGAGATCCTCGGCCCGCCCATCTCCGTGAAGCCCCACGACGACCAGCTGCTCTGAGCACCGACCATGGCACGACGCCCCTCCTACTGGCTCATGAAGAGCGAGCCCGACGTGTACTCCTACGCGCACCTCGAGGCCGCCCCGAAGCAGACCACCCTCTGGGATGGCGTCCGCAACTACCAGGCGCGGAACATGATGAGGGACGAGATGAAGGTGGGGGACCTGATCCTCTACTACCACTCCAACACCAAGCCCCCGGGGGTGGTGGGCGTGGCCCGGGTGGTGAAGGAGGGGTACCCCGACCCCACCCAGTTCGACCCGAAGGACTCGCACTTCGACCCCAAGAGCCAGCAGGAGAACCCCCGCTGGTACGTCGTCGACATCCAGGCCGTGGCGCCCCTCAAGAGCTACGTCTCCCTGGATGACATCAAGGCCAACGGGAAGCTGGCGGAGATGGCGGTGGTGCAGCGTGGCCAGCGCCTGTCGGTGCAGCCCGTGACCGCCCCGCACTTCCGCGAGGTGCTCCGCATGGGCGGCCTCAAGGGCGCGGACCTGTCCTGAGGGCCCAGGAAAGGGGGTCGATCGGTCCCCCGTCGAGATTGGGCGGCATCGCGCCCAAGGTGCTTTGGGGTAGGGGGATGCGTCGATCTGGCGTGATCGTCACACCCCCCTGGTGAGGTCCAGAAGGCGCTTCTCCCTTGATCCTGGGCTCCGACTGTGTCCACCTGTGGAGGTCGGGAACGGCCCCAGGTGGCCCGCCCCAGCGTTCCAGCGCTTCACCTGGACTCTCCCACGCGCTCCCGGGCATCCCTGCACGGAAGCCTTTCCCCCAAGCCCCAAACTCAACGATGAGCCAGAACTACGATCAGATGGTGGAAGCCCTTTCGGCCTGCCGCGAGGACGTCGAGAAGGCCGAGGCCGGCAACAAGGCCGCCACCTCCCGTGTCCGCAAGTCGATGCAGGAGATCAAGGCCCTCGCCCAGGAGCTCCGCAAGGAGATGCTCGAGCTCCGCGACTCGGGCGGCTCCCAGGGCTGATCCTGAGCCCCAGGACCTCTGCAGGGAGCGCCCTCCGGTCGACGGAGCGGCGCTCCCTGCTCGTTTGAGGGGGGCGCCGGCGGCCCCGGCTAGCCCTGCAGCGGCCCGTCCAGGGCCCCGTGGTCA
>CAZEFP010000215.1:0-6017 GCA_964511565.1 uncultured Planctomycetaceae bacterium | reverse complement strand
GGTCGGCGCCGTCCAGGGCGCCGCTGAGCGCCGCCAGGCGGGCCACGGGGAGGGCCACGTCGAGGACCTCGGGGCCCGGCTCGTCGCTCAGGACAAAGTGGTCGCCGCCGATCTGGCCCCAGCCGCCCTCGTGCTCGTCCACGAAGCGGATCCGCACCCGCCGCCCCTGGAAGGGCTCGAGGTCGAAGCGGGCGGGGGTGAGGGTGTTCGTGCGGTCCGCGCTCGTCGCGATCAGCGCCTCTCCCGTCTCCGCGTCGATCAGCTCGACGCGGACCGTGGGCTCGTCCCCCCCATTGACCAGGAAGTGGAGGTAGGACCGGATGACCGTGAAGGGCGCGCTGGTGAGGGTGCCCACGTAGGCATCGGCGGAGCCCGGGGCGTCGGGGTGCCCCGCGTAGCTGTTGACGGCCCCTCGACCACGGGGCTTGAAGGTCGGCTGGGATGAATGGATGTCGTCGCGCCGAACCGGGTGTCCGATGAACGCCTCCCCCTCCCGGACCCAGGGCCCCAGGGAGCAGTGGTCGAGGTCCTCGCCCTCGAAGTCCTCGAGCACGATGCACGGGCGAGGCTCCCCGCGGGCCTCGAAGGCGGCGTCCAGCGCCGCGGCGGCCGCGTCGGTGTAGGGCCCGGGGGGCGTGACGGTGCGGGCCGCGGCGAGCACCTGGTCGAGCCCCTCCGTCTCAGCCTCCAGGGCGTCCGCCACCGCGTCGCGCGCGGTGATCTGTTGGCCGTCCATCCAGGTGGCCAGCTCCCGCGCGATGTGCAGGTTGTGGTCGTTGGACTCGTACCGAACCTGCCTGGGCGCGATGGAGAGCGCGAAGCCCGCGAGGGCGTGGTAGTCCTCGGCGCTGATGGGGTCGAACTTGTGATCGTGGCAGCGGGCGCAGGCGGCGCCGAGGGCCATGACGGACTTGGACAGCACCTCCACCTGGTTCGCGATGCGGTCGGTCTGATCTCCCCGCGGCTCCACGGGGGAGTGGACCTCCTCGCCGAGCTGCCAGGCGCCCGTGCCGAGGATCGACTCGTCCCAAAGCCCGGTCGGGTCCATGCGCGGAGTCTCCACCAGGTCGCCGGCGATGAACTCGGTGATGAAGCGGTCGTAGGGGACGTCCGCGTTGAAGGCGCGGATGACGTAGTCCCGGTATCGGTACGCGTTGGGGATGGGGTAGTCGAACTCGTGGGCCTTGGTCTCGGCGTAGCGGACGAGGTCGAGCCAGCGCCGCGCCCAGCGTTCGCCGAAGGCGGGGGATGCGAGCAGTCTGTCGACGACGCGCTCGCGCGCCACCGGCGCCGCGTCAGCGAGGAACGTCGCGAGGTCCTCGGGCGTCGGCGGCAGGCCGGTGAGGTCGAAGGTCACCCGGCGCAGCCACGCGCTCGGGGTGGCGGGCGGGGAGGGCTCCACGCCTTCCGCCGCGAGAGCCTCGAAGAGGAACGCGTCCACCGGATCCTGAGCGCCTCCGGTCGCCGCGGGGCGGGCGTCGACCGGGGGCTGGAAGCACCAGGGCTGGGTCTCGGTCGACTCGAACTCCAGCTCCGCGGGCAGGTGCGCCCCGAGCTCGATCCAGCGCTCCACCGCGCGGATCTCATCGCCCGAGAGCTTGCCGTCGGGGGGCATGGCCGTGAACGGGTCGTCGTAGCGGACCGCCTCGACCATCAGACTCTCGTCCGGGGCCCCCGCGACGAAGATCGGCTCACCCGCTGCGCCCTCCCGTAGACCCTGGATCGAGTCGAGCCTCAGGTTGCCCTTGGGCTTCTCTCCGGAGTGACACTCGACGCAGTGTTCGGCGAGGAGCGGGCGGACGTGGGCCTCGAAGTGCTCGACCGCGGCAACCTCGTCCGGGGAGCGAAGTTCCGGCCCCTCCTGCGCCTGGGTGGAAGCCGCCGCCAGGGCGATGAGCGTGAGGAGGCCGTGGTTCATCTCCCCCCTAACGTACTACGCCGGGACGAATTCGAAGCGCTCGACCGTGCACTGTGCGGCGAGCTCCGTCGGCCGCCCGAGCACCGCGGTGGCGGCCGCTCGACCCAGACCGAGGGAGAGCGTCATCCCGTGCCCCCCGAGGCCGCAGCACCAGTGGAGCCCTGGCAGCCTGGAATCAGGCCCGAGGATCGGTCGGTCGTCCGGCGAGAGGTCTCGGAAGCCGCTCCAGCTGCGCTCCAGCGCCACGGGCCCCCGGATCCAAGCGGCGAGCGCCCGGGCGGCGCGCCGCTGGGTCCCCGGGTCCACGGGGTAGAGGGGGGGCTCGGGGGCCGCGTCCCGGACATCGCAGATGGAGAGGCCCCAGCGGGAACCCTCGCGCCGGATGTAGAAGGCCGCGTCGTCGTCCCACACCACGGGCGGCTCCGCGCGGGCGGGGGCCGGCGCGCTCAGGAACATGTGGCGTCGGGTGGTCCGCAGGGGGAGGTCGAGACCCAGCCCCCCGGCGATCGGTCCGCTCCACGCGCCCGCGGCGACCACCACGTCGTCCGCATCGATCGACGCGCCGCCCTGAACTCGCACGCCCCGCACTCGCCCCCCTTCGACCATGACCTCCGTGTCCCCAGCGCTCCGCACCAGGGTCGCTCCTCTCCGTCGCGCGCAACGGGCAAGGGAGGCCACGAGTCGATCGCCCAGGATCCGGCCGCCCCGCTCGATCCAGTGGGCGCGCCCCTCGAGTCGAAGGGCGTCCTCCGCCTCCTGGAGGTCCGGCACCCGGTGGCGCAGGGAGTCCGCCTCCGCACGGGTGGAGATCCCGCGGCGCTCCAGGTCATCGGCCCACGCGGGGTGGGCGTCGGCAAGGACCATGAGCCCGGTGCGCTCCACGAGCGAGTCCACATCCAGCCCGGCCGCTCGGGGGTCGTCGAGGAGCCGGTCGGTCTCCAGCGAGAGCCCACGCGTGACCGGGTCGTCCACGGCGACGCGCAGGATCTCCGCGCTCCTCCCGGTGGAGTGGGCGTCGTGGCGCGGCTCACGCTCCACGAGGGTCACGTGCACGTCCTCCTCGAGGGCCAGGGCGTGGGCGGTGGAGAGCCCGGCCACGCCGCCGCCGAGGACGATCACCCTGCGCCGGCTCACCGGGGTGCCTCCCCGGCCGGGCTGGACACCGGGTGGGAGCGGAGGTCCAGGATCCGCAGCATGGCGGAGAGGACGAGGGAGTGGTCGACCGACCCGTCGAGGATCCGAGCCCGCATCTGGTCCAGGGGCATGGCTCCCACGTGGATGTCCTCGCCCGGGTCCTGGCGCTGCTCGCCCGTCACCTTGCAGCCCTCGGCGAGGAAGTGATGGCAGCGGTTGTTGAGGAAGGCGGGGTTCGGCGCGACGTGTCCCAGGGCCGTCCAGGACTCGGCCTCGTGACCGGTCTCCTCCCTGAGCTCTCGCATGGCCGCCTCGATCGGCTCCTCCCCAGGGTCGACCATGCCGCCTGGGATCTCGATGGTCGGGGCGCTCACGCCGAAGCGGTGCTGCTTCACGACGATCACCTCACGGTCGGGGGTGAGCGCGATCACGTTCACCCAGTCCGGGGCGTCGACGACCACCCGCTCCATTCGCTGGCCGGTCCTCGGGTTCTCGAGGTCCTCGAAGGTGGTGGTGAAGATCCGGTACTCGGTCCCCGTCCGGACGCCGTGGCGCGGCCAGGGCCTGGGATCGGGGATCGAGCTCCCGCCGGCTCCATCACTGGCTGACATGGGCTCACGTTAGTCCGCGATCCGCCCGATTGCATCGCCTGCAACGCCGGGAACCTCCCGGGATCTCGGGACGGATCTGGGGGTTGGGGGCGGGAGCCCGCGCGCCCGCGTCCTATTCTCTTCGCCCCATGGGCAGCAGCGTCCGTTCCATCGGCGCCGAGATCGCCCCCGAGTCCTCCCCGGCGGAGCCGTCTGTCCGCGCGGGGCTCCTCGCCCTCGCGGCGGTCCAGCTGTGCTTCGGGCTGTTTCCGGTTTTCGGGGCCCTGGCCATGGACGCCTCCACGGGCTTCTCGCCCTTCGCCGTGGCGACCTGGCGCATCGGCGTGGGGGCGGTGGTCCTCATGGCCATGGCGATCGGGCTCTTCGGGCGCCGCGCCCTTCCTGCGCGCCGCGACTTCCCCGCGCTCCTCGGGTTCGCGGTCCTGGGCATCGTGCTGAACCAGGGGCTCTTCCTGGAGGGGCTCCAGCGCTCCACGCCCATGAACGCGGGCCTCGTGATCTGCCTCATCCCGGTCTTCACTTACGCGGTGGCGGTGGTCCTCGGCAAGGAGGCGCTCCGCGGACTGCGGGTGCTGGGCGTGGCCGTGGCGCTGGGTGGCGCGGTGCCGCTCTTCTTCTCAAGCGGCGGCGACCTTTCGTCCAAGCACGCCTTCGGCAACCTGCTCATGGCGGGGAACGCCCTGTGCTACGCCATCTACCTGGTGCTCTCCAAGCCGCTCCTGCGCCGCATGCCGCCCCTGGTCCTGGTGGCCTGGATCTACGTCCTCTCGGTTCCGTTCCTGCCCCTCTTCTTCGTGGGGGAGTCCCTTCTCCCCGAGGCGGCCTCCCGGGGGGCCTGGCTGTCCCTCGCCTACGTGCTCGTCTTCCCGACGATCCTGGCCTACGCGCTCAACTCCTACGCCCTCGCCCGCGTGGAGGCGTCGACCACGGCCTTCTTCGTGTTCGCCCAGCCCCTCATCACGGCGGTGGCCGCCGCGGCGCTGCTCGCGGAGCGGCCGACCCCCGAGCTCGGGCTCGCGGCCCTCGGGCTGTTCACGGGGATGGCCCTCGTGGTGAAGCGCCCCGCGACCCGGCCGGCGGCGTAGACTCGGCCCCATGGAAGCCCCCGAGATCCCCGAGTTCCCGCAGTTCGTCCACGAGACCGTCACGCGCTGGTCCGACGACGACAGCCAGGGCGTGCTGAACAACGCGGTGTACCTGACCCTGTTCGAGGAGGCGCGGCACGGCTTCAGCCGCGCCGCCGAGGTCCTCGTGGACGGGGCCTTCCCGTTCCTCCTGGCCCAGACCAACGTGCGCTTCGTGGCGCCGGGCCGCGGCGGGGAGAGCGTGCGCGTGGAGCTCTCCACCGTCCACGTGGGCACGCGCTCCTTCCGACAGGCCTATCGCGTCCGCTCGGCCGAGGGCGAGATCTGGGCCGAGGGCGAGGCGGCGCTGGTGTGCTACGACCCCCAGACCATGGAATCCGCGGAGATCCCGGCGGACCTCCGCGACGCCCTCGAGGCCATGAAGGGCTGAGGGCCGTCGCGGGCCGCGGGACTCAGTCCGCGGAGCCGCCGCCGGTCCCCAGGATCGCGCCGTAGACCATGTCCTCGTAGCTCCGGTAGATCTCGTAGGCCTCCGGGTCATCGAAGGGCAGTAGCTGGCTGAAGCTGAAGACCGCGATGCCGCGCTCGGGGTCGATCGTGTAGTAGGTGTTGAAGAGCCCGGACCAGTAACCGACGCCCTCGGGGCGCGCGCCGTCCTCGCCGCCGACCTCGATCGCCCAGGAGAGGCTATACCCGTCGTCATACTCCTCGAGGTAGGAACGGTCGCGTTCCTGTTCCTGCGCTGGG
The DNA here is from genome assembly GCA_964511565.1 of uncultured Planctomycetaceae bacterium. Lineage (GTDB taxonomy): Bacteria > Planctomycetota > UBA1135 > UBA1135 > Saltatorellus. The sequence continues at coordinate 522 of CAZEFP010000215.1, read as the reverse complement.
TCGGGGGGCATCGTCACGCGGACCCCGTCGGGGAGCTGGTCCGTCATCATCAGGGACACCATCTTCTCACCGAGAATCCTCACGCCGTCGAGCTCCCCGCCGTTGAGGAGGCAGCGCAGGAAGCGCGCGTAGTCCCGCGGAGTGCTGAGCAGCGAGCCTCCCCCGTAGAAGCGCTCCATGGGGATCGGCCGCACGTCGGGCATGGGCACGAGCACGCCCGTGCCCGGAACCCTGGCGTGCACCGTGACCCGACGATCCATGAGCGGTTCGGCGAGGTTGTAGCCCGTGGAGTCGAGGCCGAGGGGGCCGAGGATGTGCCCCTTGAAGTAGGTGTCGAGGTCCTCCCCCGAGACGCGCTCCACCACCCTCGCCGCGACGCCCACGCCGCGGCCGTAGACCCACGCCTCGCCCGCGTCGAAGATCCGGCGAGGCTGGACATCGAACCCCCAGTCGTACTCACCCTCCTCGAGCTTGTCCGGCAAGGGCATGCCCGTGATCGGGCTGAGGCGGACCTCCGCGAGG
>CAZEFP010000214.1:0-6023 GCA_964511565.1 uncultured Planctomycetaceae bacterium | reverse complement strand
CGGGCGGGCGCGAGGCCCGGGTCCAGCGCCAACGCCCCCCGCAGATCCTCGATCCCCCCGTCCGGGTCCCCGGCCACGAGGGCGACGACCCCACGCTGGGCGATGAGCGGCGCAGAGTCCGGCATCAGGGCCAGCCCCTCCTCGATGAGGGCCCGGGCCTCCCCGGCGCCCCTGGTCTGGGCCAGGAGCTCCGACAGCCGCACGCGGGCCTCGATGAACTCGGGGTTGAGCTCCAGCGCCGCGCGCAGGTCGTCCACGGCGCCATCGGGGTCCCCGGCGATGAGCCGGAAGGTCCCGCGCTGGGAGAGCAGGGGCGGCGAGTCCGGCGACACCGCCAGGCCAGCGTCGACCACCCCGCGCGCCTCGGCGAGGCGGTTCGATTGACCAAGGAGTTCCGCGAGGCGGACCACGGCGGGGACGTGCTCTGGCACCTCGGTGAGGACCGCGCGGTAGGCGGACTCGGCCCGCGACAGGTCCCCCCTCGCCCTCATCTGGTCCGCCGCGAGCGTCCGCAGACCGACGCCGGCCCGGCCGAAGAGCAGGGCCTCGGAGAGGCGCTGTTCGAAGCCCGGGATGTCCCCCACGAAGAGGCTGCCCCAGGCCAGACGCATGGTGTTCTGCAGGGACCGGACGCCGGAGCGGGCCCGGATCACCTGTGAGCTCTCGAGGAGCCGCTCGGCCGAGGCGAGCTCCCGCTGGCTGAGGGGCGCTCGACCGGGCTCGAACCAGCGGGCGCGCGCGTCCTCGAGCTCGCCCCAGGCCCGGTTGGCCTTCCAGGTGTTGACCTCGGGGACGAGACCGAAGGGCACCGCCGAGGCGGAGAGCACCAGCGTCGCTCCTCCCAGCGCCACCGCGAACGGACGGAGCTTGCCCCCCTCCTTGAGCACGACGCCGGGGAATCGAACGTCGCGGCGTCGAACGAGCCGCACCGCCGTCAGCACCAGGAAGGCGAAGACGGCCGCGATCCCCACCGAGAGCAGGAAGCCACGCTCCTGATAGAAGCCGCGAATGGCGAAGTAGCCGAAGATGAAGGCGAGGGTCGCCGTGGTCTCCTCGACGAGCGGGAGCCGCGGCTTCGGCGGCCGCGGGTCCTCGCGCTTGCGCGCCAGGATCGCCGGCTTGCCGAGGCCGAAGTGGAGCGCGTTCTCGGGGCAGACCGAGACGCAGTCCATGCACTTCATGCAGCCGGGGTCCACCACCATCCCGTAGTCGTGGACCTCGCGAGAGATGTCCACGTTGGAGGTGCAGGTCGCGGTGCAGTGGCCGCACTGCACGCAGTCCTCGGTCACGCGAATCCGCCCGGGGCTGAGTCGGTCCGCGAGCCCGAAGACGGCGCCGTAGGGGCAGGCGTAGGTGCAGAAGCCCTTGGCGCCGAGGAAGTACACGGCCACGAAGCCGCACAGCACGAAGGTGAAGAGGGCGGGCCACCACGTGGGGAAGGTGTCCCAGAAGCCCTCCCGCGTCATCTCCACCCCCGAGACCTCGAAGGGGTCCCCGATCCAGAGGCGGTAGATCACCGGCCAGAGGAACATGTACCCCGCGGCGACGATGGGCATGAGGGCCATCCAACGGGAGCGCAGCGGCCGCGGCCGCAGGCCGACGCGGATGAGGAGCGCGCGCGAGAGGTCCTGGAGGGCGACAAGGTGGCACGCCCAGCCGCAGAACCAGCGGCCCAGGACGAGGGTCGACAGGATCGTGATCGCGAAGAAGATCAGCCCCGCGTTGACCACTGAATACTTGGCGAACTCCATGGCCTCGGAGGGCTCCAGCGGGGAGACCGAACGTCCGGTGGACATCCAGTGGGCGATGTGAATCGCGGCGAGCAGGTGAACGAGCACCAGGACCGCAGCGCGCCACCGGGTGGCGCGGGAGGCTCGGGGCCCCCGGACGGTGGTCTTGCCGCCTTGCGAGTCACTGGCTGCCATGGGGTTCAGGGGCCTGGTCTGGTTCGATCCCCCGGTGCGCCGCCGACCGGACGCTCCGGGCTGCGGGTCAGTAGTGCGGAGGCCGGTCGTCCTCGAGGGTGCGGCGCTCGGTTTCCTCGGCCCCGCCGCCCGCGCGGACACGCGCACGCAGCTCGCGGAGCTCCTTCCCGGTGGCGTCGAGCTCGAGCTGCTGCTCGGCCACGACACGATTGAGCTTCTCCAGCTCGTTCTCCTGGAAGGCGAGGCGCTCTTCGAGGGCGATGATCCTGCGTTCAAACACGGCTGGAGAGCCTACCCCAAGCCGCGACGCAGCCGCGCAACGTCCCGGCCGAAGCGCACGGCGGTGACCAGCAGGATCCCCCCCATCACCCGCTGCCCCACCTGCGACATGCCGGGCAGGTGCACGGTGTGGACCCCGGCGAAGGCGCCCGCGAGCGCGCCCAGCGCGATGGGGAGCCCGAGAGATGGGCGAATGATCCCCTCCTGACGGTAGAGCTGGAGCGAGCGCGCGGAGGTCACGCAGGCCACCGCGAGCGAGGCGGCCCGCACCGCGAGGCCGCCGAGGCCGGGCATGGCGAGCATGAGCGCGGGCACCACCACGAGCCCGCCGCCGATCCCGAGGAGCGGCGCGACCGCGCCGGCTCCGGTGCCGATGAGCGCGGCGATCAGCATGCCCGCCGGTCCGGGCCCGCCGGCGACCCCGTCCGCGAGGGCGGGGATGCCCTCGGACAGCACCATCCGGGCCCCCGCCCCGAAGAGGACCACGGTGAAGACGGTCTTGAGGCGCCGCTCGTCCAGGCGCCTGGAGAGCTTGAACCCGAGCTGCGCCCCGAGGAGCGCCCCCACCGCGAGGGGCCCCACCACCATGAGCTCGAGGGTGCTGTCCTCCCGAAGGACCTCGGTCAGCGTCGAGGAGTAAGCGGTGGCCGCGACCAGGCAGAGGGCGGTCGCCACCGACGCCCTCAGCTCGAGCTTGAACAGGTAGTGCAGCATCGGCACCGCGAACAGCCCGCCGCCGATCCCGCAGAGGGCTCCGATGAAGGCGATCGCCGCGCCGGCGAGGAGCAGGAGGAGCCCGCGAAGGGTCACGCGCCCTGACCCGTCGCGCCCGGGTCGCCGCCCGCCTGCTCGAGGATGCCCGAGGTCGAGCGGCCCGGGAGGAGGGGCGCGAGCACCACCTGGCCGCCGTGGGACTCCACCCACTCACGACCCACCACGGGCTTGTCGGCGTAGTCCTCCCCCTTGACCAGGACGTCGGGGGAGACCATCTCGACGAGCGCCCTCGGGGTGTCGTCCGCGAAGGAGATCACGGCGTCCACGACCTCAAGGGCGCCCAGCACCGCGAGGCGGTCCTCCAGCGGGTTCACGGGCCGCGCGGGCCCCTTGAGCCTCGCGACGCTGGCGTCGTCGTTGACGCCGACCACGAGGACGTCCCCCCGTGCCCGGGCGAAGCGAAGGTAGCTCACGTGCCCCGCGTGGAGCACGTCGAAGCAGCCGTTGGTGAAGACGATCCGCTTGCCCTCCCGGCGCCAGGCGTCCAGGCGCGCGCTGAGGGACCCCGCGTTCGCCACCTTGCTGTCGAGGGGCTGGCCCTCCAGCAGGCGCTCGAGCAGCTCCTCCCGGGTGACCGAGTGCGTCCCCAGCTTCGCCACGACGATCCCCGCAGCGTGGTTCGCGAGGGTGACGGCAGCCTCCAGCTCCAGCCCGGCGCCCAGGTGGAACGCGAGGTGGGCGACGACGGTGTCGCCGGCTCCGGTCACGTCGAAGACCGCACGGGCCTGGGTCGGGATCCTCCCTTCGAGCGCGCCGTCCCGGGCTCGGAAGTAGATGCCGTCGCCCCCGAGCGTGATCACGACCTGGGCCAGGGAGGCCCGTGCGATGAGCTCATCCGCGGCGCCTGGCAGATCGCCGAGCCCCACGAGTTCCCGTCCGAGAGCGAGCTCGGCCTCCTTGCGGTTCGGCGTGACCAGGGTCGCCCCCGCGTAGCGAGTGAAGTCCGCGCCCTTCGGGTCCACGAGCACGGGGATCGACCGCTTCCGGGCCTCGGAGATCGCCAGCTCGATGACCTCCCGGGCGAGCGTCCCCTTCCCGTAGTCCGACAGCACGACCGCGTCGGCGCCCTCCAGCTCCCTGGGGATGGCCGCGAGCATCCGCGCGAGCACCTCGGAGTCGATGGGCCGCGTATCTTCCCAGTCCACCCGCAGCATCTGCTGGACGCCGCTCATCATGCGGGTCTTCTCGATCGTCGGCCTGGAGCTGTCGAGGATCACGCCTCCTGCGCCGATGCCATCGGCCTCGAAGAGCTCCCTGAGGAGTACGCCGTGGCTGTCGTCCCCGACGACGCCCACCATCGTGACGTCCGCCTCCATGGCGCGCAGGTTCGCCGCGACGTTCCCCGCGCCCCCGAGCCGCAGCTCCGACGTGCTCGCTGCGAGGACCGGAATGGGAGCCTCTGGCGAGATCCGGCTGACCTCGCCAGAGATGTACCGATCGACGATCAGGTCACCGATGATCACGACCCTCGGCGCCTTCTCCGCCGCGAGCAACTCTCTGAGCCGGTTCGCCTCGATCATGATCCCTGGCGGACTCGCCCGCCTTCCAGCTTGCTGATGAGCGCCATGCGAAGGAGCGGCAGCAGGAGTTCGTGCTGGCCGATGAGCGTGAAGCCGTCCCCGGGTGGCCTCCGAACGACGTTGGTCTCCGCGCGGTACTGGCGGATCATGTCGAGGTTGCCCGTGGTCATCCCGGAGAGGTCCACGCCGAGATTGATCGCGACGCTGACCGCCTTCAGGAAGACCTCCGGGAGGATCACCGCGCAGCCGACGTTGAGCCACACCCCTCCGGCCTCGGAGCCCGGGTCCGCCGCGAGGTCCGCCACCGTCCGGCACACATGATGGAAGTCCGCCAGCGCCGCCGCACCCAGCTGGGCGCCATCGCAGGCGGGGTGCATGTGGACGATGTCTGCCCCGATGGAGGGGTGGCAGGTGACCCCGAGCCCCAGGCGCACCGCCGTGGCGGGGACGCTGAGCCCGAGATGCTCAGGGGCCCGCTCGAGCAGCATCCGGCCGAGGCCGCGCCCCAATCCCGGCTCATCGCCCTCGCCGGGGGCAGCGCCCCGGGCGGCCGCCTCGGCGAGGCCGATGCCGGTCTCATCCGCGAAGCCGAATCGGCCCGCTGGCAGCTGGGTGTCCACCCGCTCGGAGGTCTTGCCAGCGGTCGCGATCTCGAAGTCGTGGATCGCGCCTGCGGAGTTCAGCGCCACGTGGGTGACCACACCGCGCTCCATGAGGTCGATGATCAGCGGGGCGAGGCCCACCTTCAGGACGTGGGCCCCCATGGCCATGACCACCGGCTTGCCCGCCTGGCGCGCCCGGAGGATGCGCCCCACCAGGGTCTTGAAGTCCGTCCCCGCGTAGATGTCCGGCAGGGAGTCGACGAAGCCCTCGAAGCCGGTCACCGCTTCGGGCACCTGGCAGAAGTCTCCGACCTCCACGAGGCTCTCTCGATCCTCCAGCGGGTACAGCTCGAGGTCCCGCATCCGCGGGAAGGGGTGGTTGCTCTCGCTCATGCTTCCGGGTCCTGTCTCGATACAGTTTGCCCGGCTGAAGGGGCCGAGGTCATCGGGCGCCGCTGGATTCGGCCGCGGAATCACCCGGAGGCGCTCCCGGAGCACCCCGGAAGCGGTCGTGTAGCCAGAAGGCCTCCGAGGGCCGATGGAGGATGAGCCGCTCCAGCTCCGAATTGATCCGCGCGGCGATCGATTCGGGACTGAGCCCAGCGAGCTCCGCGGGCTCGATGACCGCGGGGAACCGAAGCTGGAAGCGCCAGGAGTCGAGGGCGTCGGTGCCCTCCTGGGAGTAGCAGGCGTAGAAGACCAGGGGCGCCTTCACCCGTCGAAGGAGCACCCCCGCGCTCCTGTCGCAGGCGGCGAGCCGCCCGAAGAACGGCGCGTAGACGGGCTTCTGGCGCGGACGGTGGTCGAGCAACATGCCGACGGAGGCCCCCGCCCGCACGGCCGCTGGAACGGCGGTCATGGCGCCCCGACGCGGGATGACGCGCATGCCCTGGCTCTCCCGGGCGAGCCGCAGGTCCCGGGCC
>CAZEFP010000213.1:0-6031 GCA_964511565.1 uncultured Planctomycetaceae bacterium | reverse complement strand
CACGCCCCTCCCCTTCAGCGTGCCCGACCCCCGGGCGCAGATCATCGAGGACGCATCCTGGGCCTACGAGGCGCTCCTCGCGGACGCCCGTGGCGGCGACGCGCGCGAGCTGTTCGACCTCGTCCACACCCAGTATCCGGTCGCCAAGACCTTCGGCCTCTTCATGGAGCGAGCCCTCAGGCTCGAGCTCTGGCAGGTCGCCGCCGAGATCGGCGACATCGGCATGGGGACCCTCGACGCCCGCGGCCAGAAGCGCATGCAGCGCCTGCTCTCCAAGATCCCGCCGCCCGAAGAGAGCGAGGACGGCGGCCGCTAGCCCCCGGACCGGTGGGCCGCGTCGGCAGGCGGCCTCCCGGGCCCTCCCCCTGGCTCCGCGGTCGGCCCGCGAGATCCCTGGTACGGTCCCCCGAGCGTGGAATCCAAGCGTTCCGGCACCGACCGTTGCCGTTGACCCACGCAATCGACGACCATGCGGTGAGCACCGCAGCCCCAAGGTGACGCCCAACAGAGCCATGACCGCACGTCGACTGAACCGACCCGCCCTCCTCTCCGCCGCCGCCCTGGTCCTGACCGGCGGGCTCACCGCCTGCGGCAGCGGTGGAGACGGTGAGCGCCAGATGAACGTGCTCCTGATCACCCTGGACACGACTCGACCCGACCGGCTCAGCTGCTACGGGGGGGCGCCGGGCCTCACGCCCGAGATCGACGCCATCGCGGCCGAGGGCGCGCGCTTCGAGCGCGCCATCTCCACGGCGGGCATCACGCCGATGTCCCACTCCTCGATCCTCACCGGGCTCAACAACTACGCCCACGGGATGCGAGTCTTCTTCAGCAAGGACGTCTCCCACGCCCTCAAGGAATCGGTGGACACCCTCCCCGAGCTCCTCGGGAGCCGCGGGTACCGGACCGCGGCTCGCGTGAGCTCCTACCCCGTCTCCAGCGCCTACAACCTCGACCAGGGGTTCGACGACTTCGACTCCGGCGTGAACCTCGAGGAGCTCGACCTCACCAGGCAGCAGCGGCACGGGACCGTGTGGGACACCGGCGGCAAGACCGCCACCCAGCGGCGCGGCGACTTCACCACCGACTCCGCCCTGGAGTGGCTCGACGCCAACGGCGAGCAGGGGCCGTGGTGCATGTGGTTGCACATGTTCGACGTGCACGACTTCTCCCTCGTCCCGCCGGCGGAATTCGCCGCCGACTACGGCATCACCTATCCCACCGCGGCGGAGTCCCGCACGATGCCAGGGAGCCTCGAGTGGCGGGAGCGGATCTACGACCCCGAGCTCGCCTTCATGGACCGCCAGATCGCGCGGCTACGCGGCTGGCTGAAGGAGCACGGCCAGGACCAGAACACGGTCATCGTGATCACCGCGGACCACGGCCAGGGGATGACCGAGGGGCTCCGGAACCACGGGTGGATGAAGCACCGTCTCCTCTACGACTGGTGCGTTCGGGTCCCGCTCATCATCCGCGTCCCAGGCGGCCCCAGCCGCGTCGTGATCGAGAACCAGGTCCGCACCATCGACGTGGCGCCGACGATCCTTGAGGCCCTCGAGGTCCCCGTGCGCGCCCGTATGGAGGGAGAGTCCCTGATGGACCTGATGCGCGGGGAGGACGAGGGCGACCCGCGGATCGCCTACGCCGACGCCCTCAACGCCTACGACAGCCACGCTCCCGGGCCGAAGAAGCTGCCCCCCAACCAGTACGACAACCTCTACATGGCCTGCGACGGCCGCTGGAAGTTCATCTGGCACGAGCGTAACCCCAAGCACTCTCAGCTCTACGACCTGCTCAAGGACCCGTCCGAGTTGAAGAACCTCTACACCCCCGAGCACCCTGAGGCGGCGCGCCTCAAGGCCTTCCTCCAGGAGCGAGAGGTCAACCGCGTCGAGCCGCCCTCCGCGTCGGACGGCGGGCCCGACGCTGGCGCCCTCAACTCGCTCGGCTACGGCGGCGCCGACGAGGACGGAGCCGACGAGAGCACAGCCGACGAGAACGGGGCCCCCGGCGCGAGAGGCCGCTGAGGGCGCCATGAGACTCCCGCTGCTTGCACTTCTGACGGCCCTCCCCCTGGGCCTCGGGGCCTGCGGTCCCGCCGATCCGGAGGCTTCGCCGCGAGCGCCGGGGTCCGAGGCGTCGACCGCTGCCGCCGCCCCCGTGGCGGAGGGGCGTGGGCTGCTGGAGACGATCGACCCCCAGGATCCGGCCCGCCCCCGCTTCCACGACTTCGGCGAGCTCATCTTCGGCGATCGGCTCACCTGGCCCGTCCGCTTCCGCAACAGCGGCGAGGGGCCCCTGAAGATCCTCAACGCTCAGGCCGCGTGCGGATGTACGCGGCTGGCCGGCATGACCGTTCACCCGGCAGATGGCGGGCCGCCCCAGGTCATCAAGTCCTTCCGCAGCGACGTGGTGGCCACGGTGCCCGCCGGGGCCGAGCTCGAGGTGAGCATCGAGATCATCACGACCTTCACCGCTCCGAATCAGCGCAAGCTCGCGCTGTTCCGGATGACGACGGACAGCGACCTCGAGCCCTACGTCACGCTCGAGATCGGGTTCCTGCCCACCCGCCCCTTCATGTTCGCGCCCACAGAGGCGCGGCTGCTCAACACGCCGACCTCCCACGGCGGGAAGGCCCGCGTCAAGATCATCGTCGATCGCAAGGAGACCCTGGCCCGGATCCTCGGCGTCATCAGCTCCCCCGAAGGCCTCCGCGTGGACCTGGTGACCGAGTCGTTCGGCGGCGAGTTCGTGTGGTACGTGGACGTGAGCGTCGATCCACTCACCCCCCTCGGGGTCACCCGCGGCAGCGTGGTCCTTCGCACGACCGATCGAGATGGTGAGGGCGACGGCGGCCGGCTGGAGGTCCCCGTGATCGCGCAGGTGGTCCCCGACGTGGTCCTCGCCAAGCCGCTCATCACCCTGGGCGCGGTCCGCTCCTCCGAGGGCGCCGTCTTCGAGAGCGAACTCAACGCCCTCGTTCCTGGCGCGAAGATCAAGGTCCTCGAGACCCGTGTGGACAGCGCGGCGCCGGTCCCGCTGGAGATCGCGACGACCCCCATCCAGCCGGACGCCGACGGCCGCGCGGCCGCCTGGAGCGTGCGCATCACCATGCTCCCCGGCGCCAGCCCCGGCTTCGTCTCCGGCAACGTGGTCTTCGTCATGGACGAGCCCGTGGGAGGCGTGGGACCCGAGGGCGCCAGCCTCGAGCTCCCTGTCCGGCTCAGCGGCCAGGTCATCGAGGGCTGACCCCTCGCCGCCAGGGCTCCCCGGGGAGAGACGGGCGCTAGCCCGGCAAGAGCCGCGCGACTCGCTTCTTGCCCACCTGCACGAGCTGGGCCTCCGCGGGCCTGGAGATCTCCTCTCGGGCGTCGCTCTTCACCTCTCCGTCCAGGCGCACGCCACCCTGCTGGATCGCGCGACGGGCCTCGGAGGTGGACTGACACAGCCCCAGCTCCTTGAGCAGGTTCGGCAGGGGCAGCCCCTCTCCCCAGCTCGCGTTCCACTCGACCTCGGGGAGGTCGTCGGGGAGCACCTTGTCCCGCACCTCCCGATCGAACTGCCCGGCGGCCTCGCGGGCCGCGTCCTCTCCGTGATAGAAGGCCGTGACCTCCGCCGCGAGGAGCGCCTTCGCCTCGCGCGGGTGTCCGGCCAGGGCCTCGTCGATCCGGGCGGTGTCGAGCCGGGTGAGGTGGAGGAACCAGTCCCCCATCACCTCGTCATCCACCTGCATGATCCGGAAGGTCATCTCCTTGGCGGGCGCTGTGAGCCCGATGGAGTTCCCGTAGGACTTGCTCATCTTCCGGCCGTCGAGGCCGTTGATGAGGGGCTGCGTGAGGACGATCTGGGGTCGCTGCTCCATCTGCTCCTGGAGCCTGCGGCCCACGAGGAGGTTGAAGAGCTGGTCGGTGCCGCCGAGCTCGAGGTCCGACTCCACCTGGACCGAGTCCCAGCCCTGCATGAGCGGGTAGAGGAACTCGTTGATGCCGATGGGCTCGCTGGCCTCCATCCGAGTCTGGAACGTGTCGCGCTCGAGCATCTGCGCCACGGTCATGCGAGTGGTGAGCCGGAGCAGCTCCTCGAAGTTCATCTTGTCGAACCACTCGGAGTTCTGACGCACCTCGGTGCGCTCCATGTCCAGCACCCGGGCCGCCTGCTCCACGTAGGTCTTCTGGTTGGCGTCCACCTCCTCGCGGCTGAGGACCGGACGGAGCTTGTTCCGCCCGCTGGGGTCCCCGACCATGGCGGTGGCGTCCCCCACGATGAGGACGATCTGGTGGCCGAGGTCCTGCAAATCACGGAGCTTGCGGAGCTGGACCGCGTGGCCAAGGTGGAGGTCTGGGGAGCTCGGATCCATGCCGAACTTGATGCGCAGCGGTCGCTCCTCGGCCAGCGACTTGGCGATCATGCCGCGCAGCTGCTGCTCCTCGATCAGGTCACAGGCGCCGCGCTGGAAGACGGCGAGCTGACGATCCACTTCAGGGCCTTGGGTGTCCATGGGGTGAGGATCCTACGGGAGCAGCGGGGCTGATTCACCGAATGGCTGAAACGCCTTCGATCTCGCCCGCCTCCACCCGACGGTCGTACCGGTCGGCCAGCAGCTCCTTCCAGTCCCTCTCGTCCCGCCCGAAGCCGTCGATCCCCTGCACCCCCATGAGCCAGCGGATCGCCGGGACCACGGGCCGGACGGCCTCACGAGGCAGCGTCTGGATGGCCCGGCCCAGCCCGTCCAGGGCCTCGTCGCGGCGCGCCGGCGCGATCCGAATCGCGCACTCCAGGAGGACGTCGGTGCTCCCCCGCCCTTCCTCCACGAGGCGGACCATGCGCCCGGGCTCCACGAGGCCGGTGGGGATCCACCCGGCGATGTCGGTTCGCTCCGCCTCGCCCACGTCGATGTTGCGGGCCGGGAAGCGCACGCCCGCCTCCTCCACCTCGCCGCCCGTGCACACCAGGCTCACCGACATGCGGGTCGCCATGGCCCCCACGGGGACCTGGATCGGGAGGGCGGCCAGGCGCAACGAGGCGGTGCCGCCAGCCCCCATCGCAAGTTCCACGCCGTCCTCGAGGACCACGGTCTCGCTCCAGGTGACCTCGAATCCTTCCCGGTCGATGTGCAGGCGGCCGATGAGGATCGACGCCGCGAAGGGCCGGAGGACGAGTGGTTCGGGCCAGCTCGAGTCCCCGGTCAGCCACGCCTCCACGCGCTCCTCTCCCGGGAGGCGCCGGAGCTCCATGCCGAGGGACACGGCCCTCAGTCGCTCGCGACCGTCGATGATCTCCTCGAAGCGCTCCACCGCCATCAGGGCGGCCTCGACGCTCTCGCGGCTCGGCAGGTCCCCCGACACGGTGAGCGCGGCCACGTCGTCCGTGCGGGAGCGGGCCTCGGAGAGGCTCAGCGCAGACCCGGCCTCACGGCTCAAGCGCCCCTGAAGCTGACGCGCCGTGGAGCGAGCCAGCAGCAGGTCGTCCTCCTCCAGCGCCTCCTTCAGGGCCTCGAAGGCGGGCGCGTAGCTCACGTGAATCGCCCGCATGGCCGCGCCCGGCCCCTGGGGAGCCGCAGCAGGTCCCTTCAGCGACGCGCACGACGGAGCCATCCAGGCGGCCGCGCTGGCGAGGAGAAGCGAGGGGATTCGAAGCGGCATGGGGTCGTGGGCCCGGGCGCGGGCCGGGGCTCAGGGTAACGCAGGGCGGGGACGGCACCTTGCCGTCCCCGCCCATCAGCGGAGGCTGCCCGTACAAACCGCACGGGCGCCCCGGGTCACCGTGAAATCAGGCGTCGCCGCCCTCCTTCGGAGCCTCCTCGTCACCGGTCTCCTCGGCCGGCGCTTCGGCGGCGGGAGCTTCCTCGGCGGGAGCCTCCTCAGCCGGGGCCTCGGCCGGGGCCTCTGCCGCAGGGGCCTCTGCCGCAGGGGCCTCTTCAGCCGGAGCTTCTGCAGCCGGAGCTTCCTCAGCGGGGGCTTCCTCCTTCGGAAGGGCGTCGGTCAGGGCCGCGACCTCCTGCCCCGCGCAGCCCATGGCCCGGGCCGTGTTG
>CAZEFP010000212.1:0-6077 GCA_964511565.1 uncultured Planctomycetaceae bacterium | reverse complement strand
GCGATCGACCCTGGCGAGCCGGCGCGCCCCCAGGGCAGCGCGACGCGCGAGGGTGTGCTGGAGGGCGAGCCCGAGGCCCACAAGCTCCCCCTCGAGGGTGCCAGAGGGCTCTTCCGCGGGGTCATTGTGGCTCATACTGAGACCTCGGGCTGGCGCCTGGCGGGCATCGGGCGACCCCGGAGGCGCGTGACCTCGCGCCCGTCGGCCCCAGCCTCCGCGGTGCACTCGAGGACCACGTCGAGGGCGTCGGGGGGGACGCCCTCGATGAGCTCCGGGTCGATGCTCACCCGCTGGTAGCGGCCCGAGAGGCCGACGAAGCCCTCGAGGACGACCCGATCTGTGGCCCCGTGGAGCTCCCGCCGGAAGGCCTCCTCCCAGCGGCTGGCGGCCTCCGAGAGGGCCGCGCGGCGCTCCCGGGAGATCTCCGGCGGCACCCGGGAGCCCATCTCGGCGGCCGGAGTCCCCGGTCGGGCCGAGAACGGGAAGACGTGGACCTTGGTGAACCCGGCCTCCTCCGCGGTGGCGAGGGTGCGCTCGAAGTCGGCGTCCGTCTCTCCGGGGAAGCCGACGAGGATGTCCGCGGTGAACGCCGGCCGATCCAGCTGGCGCCGGATTCGATGGCAGGCGTCGAGGTACTCGGAGACCGTGTACCAGCGGTTCATGGCCTTCAGGACGGGGTCGGCCCCGGACTGCATGGGCATGTGGAGGTGCGGGGCGACGCGGTCGGGGCGGTCCGCCATGAGGGCCACCATGTCGTCGTCCACCTCGGTGGCCTCGATGGAGGAGACCCGCAGTCGCCATTCCACCGGGCGCCCGTCCGGGCCGACCCCTTCGACCTCCACCAGGCGGCGCAGGAGGGCCGAGAAGCTGGAGCCGATGTCGAGGCCCCAGTGGCCGATGTGGATGCCGCAGAGCACGATCTCCACGTGCCCCGAGGCCACCAGGCGCCGGACCTCCGCGGCGAGCTCCTCGGCCGGGCGGCTGGTGCTGCGGCCCCGCACGTGGGGGATGATGCAGAAGGCGCAGCGCTTGTCGCAGCCGTCCTGGATCTTGAGGAAGGCACGTCGGTGCCCGGCGAACTCGGTGATCCCGGCCGGGATCCCGAGCTCCTCGGGGTCCACCTCCTGGCCGATCTGTCGCAGGAAGTTGACGGGCCTCTTGGCCTCCCCGTTGCCCAGGACCCACTCCACGTTGGGGATCTCGCGCAGGATCTCCGGCTCCGACTCCGCGAGGCAGCCGGTCACGGCGACCCGGGCCGCGGGTGTCTCGCGGCCGATGCGGCGGATGAGCTGGCGGGCCTTGCGGCCCGCCTCGGCGGTCACCGTGCAGGTGGTCACGACCACGAGGTCCGCTCCGGGGCCGGTCTCCTCCAGCCCCCTGCGTCCGAGGGCCTCCCGCAGGACCTGGGTGTCGTACTGGTTGGCCTTGCACCCGAAGGTGACGTAGCGAACGGACCCAGGGGGGTCGCTGTGCTTCGAACCTCCTCGGGGCGTGTCCATGGGCGCATGGTAGCCGAAGCGGAGCGCCCACCCCACGGGGGCGACGGCCTACACTTCCTCGCCCCGCCCTCGACCCATGCTCCACTCGATCCCGCGCCCGTCCGTCCACGCTCCCAGACCCGCCCTCGCGGCGTGGGGGCTCCTCGCTGTCCTCGCTGGCTGCGGCGGCTCCGACCCCGGTTCCCCCGCGGGGGACGGGGGCGAGCCCACGGTGGCCTCCTCCGAGCTCCGCCGGGACGGGCGCGCGGAGGTGGTCCAACTGCGGCGGTGGCTCGACGAGGGGCGCACCGACCTCGCGGCCCCCATGCTGGACGCGATCCAGCCCGAGCTGGGCCTCGAGGGTCCGTTGCTCCGGGCCCGCCTCGCGGTGATCCAGGGGGATCAAGGCTCGTGGCTCCAGGAGATCGAGGCCGCACGGGCCATGAACCCCGTCGATCCCAGGCCCTACGCCACCGCGGCCGAGCTCTACGCGGCCATCGGGCTGCACGACTCGGCGCGCGACGAGATCGCCCGGGGGATGGAGGCCGCCGGCGCCCTGACCCCCGAGCTCCAGCGAGCCCAGGGGGTCATCGCCATCACGACGGTGGGAGGCGGGAAGATCGGGCTCGGGCTCCTCGAGGCCGCGCTGCGCGCCGACCCCGGGCTTCCGTTCGTGGGCCGGCCCCTGGGCCAGGCCAACCTGCTGTCGGCCCAGCGAGCCATGGCGGAGGACCAGGGCGAGCTGGCGCTGGAGCGCATCCAGCGGTCCCTGGAGTTCGACCCGACCGACCGGGACGCGCGCCGCACCTACGCCGAGATCATCATCGCGCAGAATCGCGACTTCTCGGGGGGCATCGCCCTCCTGGAGCAGCTGATGAAGGAGGGGGAGCCCCTCGGGGACCTCGTCGCTCGCATGAGCTGGTCGGCCGGCGTCCAGGCGCAGATCGGTGGCGACCGCAAGGCGGCCCGCGAATACTACCTGCGCGCCCGGGAGCTGGGGTGCGTGGAGGTCGAGCAGGGGATGGCCCGGACCTTCTTCGAGGCGGAGGCCCGGGTGCCGTTCCAGGCCGCGGAGCTCGCGGCGCTGGCAGGGGAGACGGCGACCCTGCGCCTCCAGGTCGCGGAGGCCGTGGACGCCCTGGGCCAGGGGGAGGGGGGCCGCTACACGATCTCGACGTGGTTCCTCGAGTCCGCGGGCGGGGCACTCGCCAAGCAGGACACCCGCGGGGCCGGGCTGCTGGCGGCCGCCGCCAGGGACACCGATCCGCTGGTCCCCGGGCTGGCCGAGCTGTCGGGCGCCATCTACATCCAGCGCGCCGTGGAGGCCATGGGGGACCGTGACCTCGAGGGGGCCCTGGCCTTCGCCGAGGAGGCGACCGCCGTGGATCCAGACGACGCGATGGCGCACCAGCTGCTGGGGGAGCTCCGGTTCCACGCGGGGCGCTTCGCGGAGGCGGTGCCGGCGCTCGACCGGGCGCTGAGGAACTCCGAGCTCGATGGGGAGCCCCTCGGTCTCGAGGTGGCGCTCATGCTCGCCAGGTGTCAGGGGGAGAGCGGACAGAGGGACGACGCCATCGCGACCCTCGACGAGTACCTGCGGCGCCCCGCGACGCCCGATGACGCCAGGGCCCGGGAGGACGCGAGCACCCTGCTGCGGATGCTCCGCGAGGGCGACTGAGATCCGTGCGTTGGCGGCCCTCGGCCCCTGGAACGCGACTTCCTGGGTTCGAGCGGGGCCTCCGCGCCGCGCTTGAACCGAGGGTCCCCGATCCGTAGGTTCCATCCGGACCGAGGCCGTTCCCGCACAGGCGGCCCCGTCCAACCACCGCACTGCTCCGCGCGACCCGCCCCGATCCGGGGCCGGGCGACGGGCCACATCACCAAGGGCACACCATGACGCGCCGCAAGGTCACCATGCTCGAGGCGTTCCAGGATTCCGCGAGGACTTCCCAGGACCGCCGCGACGCCGCGCTTTCGAGGAACGAAGAGGCCGCGGGGGCACCCGCCCGCGCCCCCGGGGAGCCGATCGCCCCGTCCGAAACCAGGACTCCAACGCCCGCCCCGAGCGTGCACGACGGCCCGGCCATCGTCCCCGTGGGCGAGGCCTCCCGTGGCAACAAGACCGAGCAGCCCGACCCCAAGGGCGCCGCCGCCAAGAAGGTCAAGAAGAGCGCCGACGAGACCGGGCTGGCCCTGCCCTTCAGCGGATTCGGGTTCGCCGCGCTCCAGGTCCTGCTCCTGGTCGGAGCGTTCCTGCTCGGGCGTCAATTCGAGCAGCACGGCTTCGGGCTGATGCCGGGCGCAGGGGCTGAGGCGTCCGACTCCGGCGGGCTCCAGGCAGCCAGCTTCGGTGCCCCGGGCAGGGCGATCGCCTCCCGCCAGGATCGGGCCGGGCTGGAGGTCACTCCTTCATCCGAGGCGCTCGCTGCGGCGGGCGGCGTGGACCCGCAGGGGGCCGAGGTGAAGGACGAGGTGCAGGAGGCGATGGCGGATCCGGATACGGCGTTCGATCGGGCCTTCTGGGACCCCGCGATGCGCTTCACGGTGCTGGCGATCAACTACAGCAGGAACCCCGCCAACGAGGCGCTGGCCTGGGAGACGTACGACCTGCTGATGGGGCTCGGGTTCCCCGTGGTGAAGCCCCAGAGCCGCGGGATGCGGATCTTCCTGCACGTCGGCGCAGCCGCCTCCATCGACGAGCTCGCCGACCTGCGCGATCAGCTGCAGAACCTCCGGGTGGGGCCGCGTCAGACGCCGGACTTCCGCACGGCGTACGTGGTCAACATCAACCGCGAAGGCGAGTGAGCCTGGGCCGGGCGCCCGCCCGGCGAGGCGTTCCCTCCCTCCCCTCCCAGGGGCGGGGCAGCCCCCCCGTGGGGGCCGGCGCGGGGGCGGAGCTCCCGGGTGACCGTGGGATCGCGCCGTGTCCGTGCGCGCAGTCGTCGCATTCCCCCGCGCAGCGGCCCTCCTGGTGCCCCGAGCGGGGGGGACGGGACAGATTTTGGGCCGGACAGGTGGTTGCCCGTCCCGCAGTTCGAGTACCTTCTTCGCCCCTCATTCGAACCTGAGGAAGCCAATCATGTCGATCCACCCCAGCCTTCGCGGTGTCAACACCCTCGTCGGTGAGCGCAGCGTGTTCACTCGCAAAGAGCGTCTGCTCAAACTGATGGAAGAGGGCCGTGTCTCCGACACGGACTCCGCGTACGGACTCCCCAAGGTCCGCACGAAGTTCAAGATCAAGTCGACGAAGAAGAAGAAGAAGGAAGACTGAGTCTTCCGGCCGGCGGCGACGCCAGCGCTCTTCATCTCGTCTCGCCCCGGCGCGCGCCGCGGCCCGCCCGCGGTTCATGGGGGCACTTCGAAGCCGATTCTCCTCGCGGGGGACTCGGCTTTGCGCGTTGCACCCCCTCTCGCGAGCCTCCCTACCCCATGAGTCCCAAGCCCGCACACGCCGCCGCTCCTGTGATGGAGGTCTTCGCCTCCTTCCAGGGCGAAGGGCTGTACGTGGGGCAGCCGCAGGTCTTCCTGCGCCTCGCTGGCTGCCCGCTCCGGTGCCGGTGGTGCGACACGCCGGGCTCATGGGCCACGCGGATGGACGGGCAAGCGCGCATCGAGACCCCCGAGGGGACGGTCCGCGAGGGCCGGGTCGCGTCGCCCTTCCAGGCGGCGCTCTGGGTCGCGGGCGTGGAGCCCGGGGAGCCGCGGACGGTCAGCTTGACCGGTGGCGAGCCGCTGATGTGGCCCGAGTTCATCCTCGGGCTCCGGTCCATGGTCGCCCCGCGCCGCCTGCACCTCGAGACCGCCGGGGCGCATCCCGAAGCCCTCGCGCGCGTCGTCGAACGGGTGGACCACGTGAGCCTGGACCTCAAGCTGCCCGCGGACATGGGCGACCCCGTCGAGCTCTCGGCGGGGGAGGGCGAACCGACCCCCATCGACGAGGCCGCGCCGGTCACGGCGGAGGACTGGCGCATGGCGCGCCGCCGCTGCCTCGACCTCCTCCAGGACCGTGACGCCTGCGCCAAGGTGGTGGTCACCGCCGACCGCGACCCCCGCGACTACGACGAGCTCTTCGAGGACGTCGCGCGGCGGGCCGCTGATCTCCCCGTCTTCATCGCCCCCGTGACGCCCATGGGGGAGTGTGCGGCCCCGTCCTTCGACCACCTCGTCGAGGTCGTCGAGCACGCCCGCGAGCTGGACCTCGACGTCCGCGTCCTCCCCCAGGTCCACCGGGCCATGGGAATTGCCTGAGCGGCCACGCCCGATCCGACCCATGAACGATCCCATCGAAGTCGACCCGCCCGCGGACCCCGAGTCGGCCGGGCCTGAGCCCAGGTCCGGCGCTGCACGGGCCTCCGTCCCGCTGCCGCGGGTCGCCCTCGTGGGCCGTCCGAACGTCGGCAAGTCGACCCTCTTGAACCGGCTCTGCGGGAGCCGGGTGGCGATCGTGGAGCCCACCGCCGGGGTGACGCGGGATCGGATCGCGGTCCCCGCGCGCCTGAGCACGCGGGACGGTGAGCGCTGGGTCGAGGTGATCGACACCGGCGGGCTGGGCATCGTGGACCGCGACGACCTCGGGCCCCACGTGGAGGCGCAGGTGGA
>CAZEFP010000211.1:4157-6117 GCA_964511565.1 uncultured Planctomycetaceae bacterium | reverse complement strand
AGCGACAGGCCTCGACGGGTGGCCGGGAGGCGCAGCCCGCGGGGCGCGAAGTGGGATCCCAGCCACCGCGCGCGGTTCGGACCGTCGGTCTCGCGGGGCGCCGCGGGTATGCTCTTCCCGTGGGCGCCGCGACCGGACATCGACCAGCCAGGGGGCAGCGCTGGGCCTCGGCCCTGGTGCTCGGCTGCATGGCGTGCGCCCCTGGCTCGGGGCCCGCGGAGGCGCCGCGGGTGAACGTGGTCCTCATCGTCATCGACACGCTTCGCAGGGACCATCTCTCGGCCTACGGGTACGAGCGCGAGACCAGCCCGGCGCTCGAGAGGCTGGCTGCGGAGGCCGTGCGCTACGACGCGGCCATCAGCCAGGCGCCGTGGACGACGCCGTCCATCGGGGCGCTCATGACCTCTCGTTATCCGACTGCGCTCGGGATCCGCGGCGAGCGCAACGCCCTCAGCGACGAGCTCGAGCTCCTGCCGGAGGCTCTGGCCGGCGCGGGGTACCACACGGCGGGGGTCATCAGTCATTCCTTCCTGGGGTCGGACTGGAACTTCGACCAGGGGTTCGAGGTCTTCAACGAGGAGCACGTCCTCGGTCACGCGGCCGTCACCTCGGAGGGCGTGACGGAGGTCGCGGCGCGCCTCGCGCGCCAGCTCGCTGCCGAGCCCGACCCCTTCTTCCTGTTCGTCCACTACTTCGATCCGCACGCGGCCTACGTCGAGCACGAGGCCAGCGACTTCGGGGGCGCCGGGGACTATGCCGGAGAGGTGAAGAGCGGCCTGCTGTTCAAGGAGCTGCGAGGGATGACCGACCGGGTCGACGGTGAAGACCTCCGGGAGATTCGCCGTCTCTACGACTCGGAGATCCGGTTCACCGACGAGCACATCGGCCGACTGCTCCAGCAGCTGCGGGAGAGCGGGTCCTGGGACGACACCCTGGTCATCGTGACCGCGGACCACGGCGAGGAGTTCCTCGACCACGGGCAGTTCGGCCACGCGAAGTCGCTCCACGACGAGCTGGTCGGGGTCCCGCTGCTGATCAAGGCGCCAGCCCGCTTCGGGATCGCGCCCGGCGTGGTCACGGATCCGGTGGCGCTCGTGGACCTCTACCCGACCATCCTCGAGGTCACGGGGGTCACGGGGCCCGAGGACCTCGAGGGCGTGCCCCTGCTCCCTGTGCCGCCCCGCAGCCGCCCGATCTTCACGGAGACGGGGCGCGGTGGTCGGGGGTTCGCGGTGGTCGATGGCGGGCTGAAGCTGATCGTGCAGCGCGACGGGACCTGCGAGCTCTACGACCTCGAGGCCGACCGCGGAGAGCAGACCGACGTGGCCGACGCGCGCCCCGAGGAGGTCCAGCGCCTGGGAGCGCTGGTCGAGGCGTGGCGAGCGGCCCAGCGCAGCAAGGTGAAGGGCGGCGCCAAGGTGCAGCTCGACCGAGAGCGCAGCAAGAGGATCGAGAACCTGGGTTATGGCGGCGACTGAGTTGTCCGGGGGAGGGCGCCGCTCGGGCCGCGCTGCCTGGTTCCTCGCCGCGCTGCTGCTGCTCCTTGGCGCGTGGCCCTTCGCGTCGTACCTCACGAGCGTCCCGCTCCAGCCCGACTCCCTGACCTGGATCGAGCGGAGTCAGCCGGGGGCCGACGGGTGGAGCGAGTGGGTGTTCCGTTCCAGCCACTTCGTCGGATACCGACCGCTGACGGCGTTGAGCTTCGCCGCCGACGTCCACCTCTTCGGCCTCTCGAGCCTCGGCCTGCGGCTCACGGATCTTGTGCTGCACCTGGGCGCGGGGGCGGCGGTGTTCCTGCTGGCGCGGCGGCTGGCCGGGGTGTGGCCCGGATGCCTGGCGCTCGCGGTGTTCCTCGCTCACCCTGGCGCCGACGAGGTCGTGCCCTTCCTCGCCCGCCGGAGCTACTCCATTGCGACGCTGGGGAGCATGCTCGGGCTCCTGCTCGCGAGCCACGCGGTCG
>CAZEFP010000211.1:0-4147 GCA_964511565.1 uncultured Planctomycetaceae bacterium | reverse complement strand
GCAGGGAGGGCAGATGGTGAGCCGCGGGCGTGGAGCCGGGTCGCCCTCGCGCTCTCCGGGCCGACCCTGCTCCTGGGGATGTTCGGCAACGAGCTTGGCGCGCTCCTCGCCGCCGCGCTCCCTGTGATCGCCCTTGGCTCCGCGGCGCCCGGCGCGCGCAGGCGTGCTGTGCTCGTCTCCGCCTGGGGCTGGCTGTGGATCGGCGCAGGGGTGTGGCTCCGGCACCAGGTCATGGAGGGTGGCGGCGGCTACGACCACGAGGGTTCCGCCGCCGACCGCGGAGCCGCGGTGCTCGGCCTCTATGGGGCCGCGCTCACCGGCCGGCTCCAGGGGGGCGAGGGGGCCTGGGGGATCGCTGCGGCGGCCGCTGGCGCCTACTACCTCATCGCCGCGACGCTCCTCCTACGCGGGCCGCGGCGCACGTCCGTGCCCATGGGGATACTCTGCACCCTGGTGGGCTACGGCGTCATCGTGGCGGGCCAGGGCGTCTGGTTCCCGCGGCAGGTCTACCCCGCGGTCGCGCTCCTCGCGCTTCTCGTGGCGGTCGTCGCGTCCCGGACGATCCTCGACGGCGGCACCCCGAAGGGGCTGCGATCGGCGCACGGTGCGGGGCTCGCGCTGCTCCTCGCGGTGCTGCTCCACGACTCACCGCTGGTGGTGGGCCCGTCGCCGGGACGCGCGCGGATGGCCGCGGTCGCCACGAGCTTCGTGGGGGAGGTGCAGGCTTCGGTCGAGGAGCTCGAGGGGCCCGCGCGGGTCTTCATGGTCGCGCCGACCGTGAGCGAACCGGCGCTCGATCGGGCCTTCCTGCGAGCCGACTGGGGGTCGAAGGTCTCCAGGGCGCTCGAACGCAGGATCCAGGTCCCCGCCCGTTGGCTCGCGGCGGTCTCGGGGGGCAGCGGCCTGCGCTTACGGGAGCTGGCCTACGTGGTGGATGCCGACCGTCACCCGGCGCCCACCGTGCAGGCCGCGCCGACCTTCGAGGTGGAGCTCCCCGAGGGCGCGACCTGCTACGACGCCAGCGGGCGCGGTCTGACCGAGATGCCAACGGGGCAGCGCGTGATCGGCGGTCAGGCGATCAAGCGGCGAGGCGCGCCCGCCTACGTCTGGACCTATAGTGCCGGTGGGGGAGCGTTGACCCCCATCTCCGCCTCCGCGGGCCGCACCCGCTGACCTCAGATGATCTCGACCCATCCCCCCAGCTCACCGGCCCGCTCCCGGAGCCTCGCCGTGGTGGCGTTCGGGCTCTGGGTGGCCGGATGCCATGGGGGGACGCCAACGGGCGCCGGCGGTCCGTACGGGCCTGAAGCTCCGGCTCCGTCCTCCTCGGGCGAGGATGACATCGCGACCCCCGATGATCGTCCCAACGTCCTGGTCCTCTTGGCCGATGACCTGCGCTTCGACGGCATCTCCGGCCTCGGGAATCGGTGGATCGACACCCCCAGCCTCGACCGGATCGCCAGCGAAGGCGTGGTCTTCGAGCGCGCTTATGTCACGACCTCTCGCTGCTGTCCGTCCCGGGCGAGCTTCCTGACCGGGCGCTACGCCCACGTCCACGGGGTCCAGGACAACGTGACCCCCGTGGACTTCCAGGCCGAGCACCCGACCTACCCCGAGGTGCTCCAGGCCGCGGGCTACCGCACCGGCTACATCGGTAAGTGGCATATCCCCTCGCTCGGGATCGGCCCGGGCCCACGGCCTGGCTTCGACCGGTGGATCAGCTACGAGGGCGGAGGGAACCACTTCGACGAGGTCTTCAACGTGGACGGAGAGACCGTGGTGAGCACGGGCTATCAGGCCGACGTCCTGACGGACCGGGCGATCGAGTTCGTCGAGGAGGAGGGACGCGAGGACCCGTTCTTGCTGGTGGTTGGCTTCAAGAATCCTCACGGTCCGCTGGATCCGGCTCCGCGGCACCTCGGGTCTCTGGAAGGGGCGCCTCTCTCACTGCCTGCGAGCGCCGCGGACCCGCTGGAGACGCTCCTCCCCCTCTACCGAAGGCTCCGTCAGCAGCGGAGCAGCCAGCACGCCATCGGCGATCCTGCGACCTTCCTCGAGGACTGCCGCCGCTACTGGGAGCTCGTCCTCTCCATCGACGACAACGTCGGTCGTCTGCTGGCCGCCCTCGAGGCGGCCGGGGAGCTGGATCGCACCGTCGTGGTCTTCACTTCGGACAACGGGCAGCTGCTCGGTGAGCACGGCCTGCGGCAGAAGGGGGTCGCCTACGAGCCGTCGATCCGGATCCCCCTGGCCGTCCGCTTCCCGCCGCTGGCCCGGGGCGGGGGGCGAGTCCGGTCCGCCGCGCTCAACGTGGACCTCTTCCCGACCCTGATGGAGCTCTGTGGCGTCGAGGTCGATCTGCCCCTGGATGGGGTGAGCCTCGTGCCGCAGCTTCGGGAGCCAGGGGCACCGGGGAGGAGCGCCTTCCTCTATGCGGGGCCGAGGTTCAGCGCGGCGAGCGAGCGCGCGGTGGTGGAGGAGCGCTGGAAGTACGTCCGGATCGACTCGAAGCGCGGCCCCCAGGAGGCCCTGTTCGACCTCGAGAACGATCCCGAAGAGCGAGTCAACCTGATCGGCGACGCCTCCAACGCGGCCCTCGTGGAGCGGCTCGGCCGCTTCATGGACGCCGAGGCGGAGCGGCTGGGCCTCTAGGACCCTCGCGGCGCCCGGGGACACCAGGACCACGGCGAACAAAGGGACGGGGCCCCGTGCGATCCGCACGGGGCCCCGTCCTTCTTGTCGCCGTCCCGATCCGCCGCGTGGGGGAGGGAGGCGAGGCTGGTGGGCTCAGCTCACTCGTTGGCGGCCTTCATGGCCTCGCGGATGATCGGGGCCTCGTCGAGGAACTCGAGCCCGGCGTCCTCGTCCGCGTCAGGAGCGCGGTCGATCCACACCTTGGACTGATCCTCGAACTTGCCCCGGAGCAGGTGCTCTGCGAGCGGGTCCTCGATGTGGCGCTCGATGGCCCGGCGGAGCGGGCGGGCGCCGTAGTCCTCGTGGAAGCCCTTGCCGATGAGGAAGTCGATGGCGCTCTTGGTGAGCTCGACCTCGATGTCGTGCTCGGCCAGCCGCGTCCGGACCTCGTCCAGCTGCAGGTGGACGATGCGCGAGAGATCCTCGTTCGTCAGCGGGTTGAAGACGATGGCCTCGTCGACTCGGTTGAGGAACTCGGGGCGGAAGTGCCGCTCGACCTCGACCATGACGTCCGAGCGCATCTTCTTCTTCCGGTCGCCGGCGTCCGCGGACGCCTGGTCGAACCGACCGAAGCCGAGCTGGGCGCCGGCCTTCATGGTGTGGGAGCCGAGGTTGCTCGTCATGATGAGGATGACGTTCTTGAAGTCCACGTGACGGCCGAACGAGTCGGTCAGTCGCCCCTCCTCCATGATCTGGAGGAGCATGTTGAACACGTCGGGGTGGGCCTTCTCGATCTCGTCGAGGAGCACGACCGAGTAGGGGCGACGGCGCACCTTCTCGGTGAGCTGGCCGCCCTCCTCGTAGCCGACGTAGCCCGGAGGCGCGCCGACGAGGCGGGAGGCGTTGTGCTTCTCCATGTACTCGCTCATGTCCATGGTGATGACGTTGTCCTCGTCACCGAACATGAACTTGGCGAGCTGCTTGCAGAGGTAGGTCTTGCCGACGCCGGACGGGCCGAGGAACAGGAACGTGCCCATGGGGCGACGCGGGTCCTTGAGGCCGGAGCGGGAGCGGCGGACCGAGCGTGCGATGGCCGCGATGGCGTCGTCCTGGTTGATGACGATCGAGCTGAGCTCGGACTCCATCTGCAGCAGGCGTTCGGCCTCGGCCTTCTCGAGCCGGGTCAGCGGAATGCCGGTCATCTTGGAGACCGTCTCCTGGATGACGTCCACGTCGACCTCGCCGACGGACTCCTTCTCCTGCTGCTCCTCGCGCCACTCGTCCTGGATCTGCTCCTTCTTCTTCTTGAGCTGATAGGCCTGGTCGCGGAGCTGGGCGGCGCGCTCGAAGTCCTGGGAGGCCACGGCCTCGTCCTTGTCGAGGTCGAGCTGCTCGATCTCCTTGGTGATCTCGCGCAGGTCCGGCGGCGGGACCATGGACTTGATCCGCACCCGGGCCCCGGCCTCGTCCATCACGTCGATGGCCTTGTCCGGGAGGAAGCGGTTGTTGATGT
>CAZEFP010000210.1:0-6118 GCA_964511565.1 uncultured Planctomycetaceae bacterium | reverse complement strand
ATGCTAGAATCCATGCGATGGCAAAGGAGCTGGAAGCAGCCAAGCGCGATTTTGCGGCGCGCATCAAGCAGTTTGCGGAAGTGACGGACTCCCTCGAGAAGCGCGCCACCGACGGCGCGACGGGCGATATGGTGGTGGGCGACAGGGGCGTCGTCGTCCGCAGCTTCGACGCGGTGCTCGGCGGCGCGGCGCAGGCCAGCCCGGCGCTCTCGATCCTCTGCGACAAGCTCGAGCTCGGCACGCCCGCCGGGTCCGGCACGAACTCCGTTGGAGACATCGAGATCAGCGGCGCAGCCTACGGTCGAGGGCGCGTGGTCGACGCATTCGGCGAGGCCATCGATGACCGCACGGTCGCCTTCCGCGCCCGGCGGATGGATCGAACGCCCAGATGGCACATCGGCTGGGGGCGCGCCAACGCATCGGGTGAGTTCTTCACCAAGCTCGCCGCCCAGACGAGGCTCATCTTCTGGACCCGCTTCTGGAACCAGGGCTGGTTCCGCAAGCGGTTCGACGAGGAGCAGACGTTTGGCCTGGGCGAAGACGTGGCGCTGGGTGACTTCCAGCTCGGCCAGGCGCCCATCGTGGAATTCCGCGCGCTGACCTCCGTCGAATCAGCGGGTGGGTACGCGTCGCCTATGGCCAACGCGTTCGTGCAGCTGGTGCGGATCTCCGACGACAAGGTCATGGACTGGGGGCGCACCGATAGCAGCGGCGATCTCCAGCTCCGCGGCCCCGCGGACGAGCCGCTCAAGCTCCGGTTCAGCTTCTTCGTCAACAGCTACTGGATCCTGGGCGTTCCGTTCGAGCCAGTATTCAGCGAGGCCTTCGAGCCGCAGGAGACCGAGCCCTTCACCCTCACGGGACCGATGACCGACCTTGGGGACTACTACATCCTCTCGCCGCTGAAGAGCCAGTCGCTCGAGGTGGTGAAGGTGCTGTCTGAGGTCGACTCCTCGGTGTTCACCCTCGGCTTATACGTCCAGGGCGCACTCGTCGTGGCGGCCCAGTCCGCCGGCCGTCTGGCCGCCCTCGCTGAACCGGAGGTCGACACCGCCGTGGCCAAGAACCTGCTCGGAGAGAGCGCCGCGCTGTATGGCCGGATCTACCAATACCTCAACACCCCGGGTCACGTGAACGACCCGAACGCACAGGCCGAGATGTCCTCCGCCGTGGCGGCCACGCTGAACGACATCAACCTGCTCATTGACAGCCTCGAGCTCTGATCCGAATGAAGAATCAAACCAAGATCATCGTCGCCGGGGCTCTCGCCCTTGCAGTGGGCTTGACGAACGTCACCGGTACGCCCTCCGCCACCTCCGGATCCGGATCCACGGTGGACTACGCTCCTGCTGCAGCGGCCCTCACCGCGCTCCAAGGACAGCTTGAACAGCTCCCTTCGGAGTCGTGGAAGCACACGCTCTACAAGGAGAGTGCCGTCCATGCCGCCGCCAGCGCCCAGCTGACCTTCGAGAGCGCCAAGGCGGAGACTGACCTCGCGAAGGCCGCGGGCATCCTGGAGTTCGCCGCCTGGCACCTCGACTCCATCATCCTCCACGTGGACGGACAGGCAGGCGAGTCCGACACCGCCCACGAGGACGACTGGCTCGAGGACGCGACCTCGACCGCTGCCATCCACGGGCTGGCCCTCCAGGCCCGCACGGAGGTATTCCGAGCACGGCGCGAGCCGTAAGCCCCCTCGGGGGCACCCTGAACTTCTTCGGGACGGAAGTACCCTGCCAATCAGAGCGGCCGCCTAGATCCTCGATCTACGCGGCCGCTCATTTACTGGGCCGGTCCATGCCCGCCCGCTCGGTTCGTCGCGGCGCCCGGTCAGACGCTGGCGGCCACCTTCTTCAGCTCGGCGGCGACCAGGTCCCCCACCTCGTTGGTGGGGTGCATGCCGGTCCCGGCGCCCTGGAGTCGGCCGTCCGCGAACAGATCCGCGATGGAGCGATCGATCGCCGTGGCGGCGGTCTTCTCGCCGAGGTAGTCGAGCATCATGCCCGCCGCCATGATCGCGGCCAGGGGGCTCGCCACGTTCTTGCCGGCGTGCTTGGGCGCAGAGCCGTGGATCGGCTCGAAGAGGCTCACCCGGCCGGGGTGGATGTTGCCGCTCGCGGCCATGCCCATGCCGCCCTGAATCATGGCGCCGAGGTCCGTGATGATGTCGCCGAACAGGTTCGGGGTTACCGCCACGTCGAACCACTCAGGGTTCTTGACCATCCACATGCACGCCGCGTCGATGTAGGCGTGGTCCGTCTTGATGCCGGGGTGCTCCTTGGCGACCTCGGCGAAGACGCGCTGCCACAGGTCGTGGGCGCGCACGGCATTCGCCTTGTCGATCAGGGTCACCTGGGCCTCGCGGCCGGCCGGGCGCTCCCGGGTCTCGGCGAGGTGGAAGGCGTAGCGGATGGCGCGCTCGACGCCCTCGCGGGTGTAGACCATGGTCTGGGTCGCGACCTCGAGGGGCTGGCCCTTGTGGGCGAAGCCGTGCATCCCCGTGTAGGCGTCCTCGGTGTTCTCGCGGACGATGAGCATGTCCACGTCCTCGGGGCCCTTGCCCTTGAGGGGGCACAGGCTCTCCTGGAGGAGCTTCACCGGGCGCAGGTTCACGTACAGGTCGAGGTCGAAGCGGCAGCGCGCGATGACGCCGTACTCCACCTTGCCGGGCTCACACCGCGGGTCGCCGATGGCGCCCAGATAGATGGCGCCGGACTGCTTGGCCTCCTCGAACATGGCGTCGGGGAAGGCCTCGCCGTGCTTCAGGAAGTAGTCGCTGCCGATGGGAAGCTCGTTCTTCTTCAGGGAGAAGCCGAAGACCTCGGCCGCCGTGTCGGCGACCTTGAAGGCCTCCTTGGTGACCTCGGGGCCGATGCCGTCGCCGCCGATGATCGTGATGTCGTATTGGCTCATGGAACCTTGGGGGTGGGCCCGCGCGCGGGCGACCAATCAGGTGAGACCGCTCAGGCGGTCGGGACCGGGGATCGGAACATCCCCGGGGTGTAAGCAACGATCCGCCCCTCGATCGCGCTGGCGGCGACCGTGAGGGGGGACGCGAGGTAGAGCTGGCCAGGGCCGCTGCGGCCGCGGAAGTTCCGGTTGATGGCGCTGACCGAGACCTGCTCGGCGTTGTCGGACACGCCCGGGCCGCAGCCGATGCAGGCGCCACAACCCGGGGAGATGACCTCCACCCCCGCCTCGCGGAAGATCGCGTCGAAGCCCCGCTCGAGGGCGTAGTCCCGGACGGCGGTCGAGCCGTACTGCACCACCATGGTCACCCCTTCGGCGACCTTGCGGCCCGCGTCCAGCGCGTCCTTGAGGACCGCAGCGTAGAACTCGAAGTCGTCGGCCTTGCCCGCGGTGCAGGAGCCGGCGTAGGCGATGTCGATCTTCACGTCGCCCAGATCGGCGATGTCCTTCCCGTAGGTGGGGTCCCCGGGCTCGGCCACCATGGGCTTGAGCGCCGACAGGTCGACCGTGTGGACGCCGCCGGCGTACTCCGCGCCGGGGTCCGG
Organism: uncultured Planctomycetaceae bacterium; assembly: GCA_964511565.1. Taxonomy (GTDB): domain Bacteria; phylum Planctomycetota; class UBA1135; order UBA1135; genus Saltatorellus. The sequence goes on along the minus strand of CAZEFP010000210.1, from coordinate 2,603 downwards.
CGAGACGAAGTCGGCGGCGATGGCCTCCACCGACTTGCCCCCGCGGCGCGGGGACAGCCACCGGGCCAGGGCCTCGTCGCCCTCGCAGATGCCGGACTTGGCGGAGCACTCGGTCGCCATGTTGCACAGCGTGGCCCGCTCGTCGGGCGTGAGCGTCGCGAGGCCGGGCCCCCCGAACTCCATGACCCGGTCGAGGGTGTCCTCGCGCTTGGCATAGGTGTCGAGGATGTGGAGCATCACGTCCTTGGCGGTGCAGCCGGGATCGAGCTCGCCAACGAGCTCGAAGCGGATGGACTCGGGAACCTGAACGAAGGTGAAACCGGCGGAGATGAGCCCCGCGTACTCCGTCGCCCCCACGCCGTAGGTGAGCGCGTTGCTCCCCCCGCCCATGCAGGTGTGGCTATCGGTGGCTTGGATGAAGTCACCGGGGTCCACGAACTCCTCCCGCGCGACCTGGTGGCAGATGCCCGGCGAGACGCCGTCCTCCGCCGAGTAGTCCCGCACTCCGGTGTGGCGCTGGAACTCGTTCTGGAGCCGCCGGAGGGTCTCGATGTCTGCGGTGAAGGGCTTCATCCGCTCGACGCCGGTCGCGTAGAGCAGGTGGTCCTCGAAGATCGCGAACTTGTCCGGGTTCACGACGCGGTAGTCCTCGCCGTACTCGAGCCCCAGGAAGTGGTGCACCTGGGCGGTGGTGAATTCGTGGCTGTATCCGCCGTCCACATTCACCAGGCACACGTCCCCCGGCTGGACCGCGCGGGTGCCGTCCGAGCCCACCAGCTTGGAGGCCAGGATCTTCTCGGCCATGGTCATGGGCCGAGCCTCGGTCGCCGGCAGCGGCACCTCGACCTCGCCCGCCTTGGACTTGGCGGCAAACGGGAAGAGCCCGCCGGCCTCGAGCATGACGCGGGTGACCGGGTCGTACTTACTGGTGAGCTCCTCGAGGGGGATCTCCTCGCCGGCCTGCAGGCGCTCGAGGACGCTGTAGCCGCCCATCAGCTGCCCGAGGTTGATGTTGTTGCGCTCGTGGATGGGCGCGAACGAGTGAGCGATGACCAGGTGGATGCCGCTCCACTTCTCGGCCTGGGGCGCGGTCTCGCGCGAGGAGCCCGTCCCCTTGCGATGGCCGGAGACGATGACCTCGAACCCCCCGTCCATGAGCGCACGCGTGGGGAACACGCGCTCGCCGCCGCCGTCGACGAGGCCCGCGTAGGCGTCGAGGGCCAGGTCCTCCGGCCGGTGCCGGAAGCAGACCCATGCGGGGGTCATGGTGTCGGTGTTGATGTCGTCCAGGAGGGTCTCCGGATCGACGTCGCCCATCCGGAGGTCGAGCTCACCCCGCAGCTGGGCCCGAATGGTCTCTAGGTCCTTGGTCAGGAACAGGACCCGCTTGCCAGGGGTCAGGCGAACGACGCGCTGGCCGTCGCCCCGAGTGTGGATCAGAGGGTTCACCGTGATCAGCCCTGGGCAGCGGGGTTCTCGATCAGGATGGCGATGCCCTGGCCTCCGCCGATGCACGCCGAGGCCACGCCGTAGCGGCCGCCGCAGCGGCGCAGCTCGAGGGCGAGGGTGAGCACGATGCGGGTCCCGGTGGCGCCGAGGGGATGGCCGAGGCTGATCGCGCCGCCGTTCACGTTGCAGCGGTCGCGGTCGAGGCCGAGCTCCTTCTCGCAGCCCAGGTACTGGGCGCTGAAGGCCTCGTTGATCTCCACGCGGTCGATCTGATCGAGGGTCAAGCCGGCCTGGTCCATGAGGCGCTGGATCGCCGGCACGGGGCCGATGCCCATCTCCTTGGGATCCACGCCAACGGCGCTCCAGCCGCGCACGACGGCCAGGGTGTCCAGGCCGTCCGCCTGGGCACGCTCAGCAGTGGTGACCACGACGGCCGCCGCGCCATCCACGATGCCGCTGGCGTTGCCCGCGGTCACGGTCCCCTCCTTGCCGAACGCCGCGCGCAGGCGGGCGAGGCCCTCGAGGGTCGTGTCCGGCTTGATGTGGTCGTCGGTGTCCACGACGAGGTCACCCTTGCGCCCGGGGATGGTCACCGGCGCGATCTCCTCGGCGAAGCGGCCCTCCTGCACGGCGGCGGCGCCCAGCTCGTGGCTCCGCAGGGCGTAGGCGTCCTGCTCCTCGCGCGAGATGCCGAGGCGCTTGCCGATGCGCTCCGCGGTCTGCGCCATGTAGGAGTCGGCGTAGGGGTCGTAGAGGCTCGCGAAGAGCGAGTCCTTCATCTCGGGGGCCTGGCCGAAGCGGAAGCCCTGGCGGGCGCCGTAGAGCACGTACGGGGCCTGGGACATGTTCTCCGTACCCCCCGCGAGCGCCGTGGTGGCCTCCCCCAGCTGGATCATCTGCGCGGCGCTGACGATGCTCTGGATCCCGGAGCCGCAGAGGCGGTTGACCGTCAGCGCCGGCACGGCCTGGGGCACGCCGGCCTTGAGGCCGATGTGCCGCGCGCCGTAGAGGGCGTCGAGCGAGCTCTGGAGCACGTTGCCGAAGACCACGTGGTCCACCGAGGCGGGGTCCACCTTGGAGCGCTCGAGCGCGGCCTTGCCCGCGTGGGCGCCCAGGTCGAGCGCGGAGAGGTCCTTGAACTTGCCGAAGCCCGG